>JBGSOR010000120.1:0-4505 GCA_041738985.1 Chromatiaceae bacterium
CGGCGATCCGCTCCAGCCCCCCCTGCTGGGCCCAGTCCGAGCCACCGCCGTGGCGGCGCTGGGTCTGGCTGCCCGCGTTGGCGATGGCCACCAGACCCGGACTCACATAGTCCAGGACCTGGGAGACCCATCCCCCGTCCGCGCTCGCGAGGAGCTGGGTCACGCGCCGGAAGGCGAGCCAGGCGGACCAGTCGACGATCCGTTCGTCGATGGCGAGGGCTTGATTGGCCTCTTGCAGCAGGGCGATCTTGTCGGCCAGGGGCGTAGACGCCCAGGGATCGACGACAGGGGATCGATAGTCCGCCCGTAGGTCGCTGCGCGGGTATAGGGCCGCATCGAAGAGTCCCAGCCGGGCATGGGTCCGGGCCCACTCCAGGGCGCTCCCCGCCGCCGCCTTGAGACCCGCCGGACTCAGGTCCGCGGTGGCCCCGTAACCGACCCCGGCCCCTGAGACCACCGTCACCATGGCACCCAGGGATGACCCCAGTGCGCTCGGCTCCACAACCCCTTGGCGGACCTCCAGGTGCTCGGACTCCTCCGCCACCAGGCGGATGGTCCAGTAGTCGCAAGCGGGTGCCTGGGCAGCAAAGGAACGGGCAATGTCGTCGAGTCGATCCATTGGGGGGCTCGGTCGGCTGTTTGGATAGGATCCCGGCAATCTGAGCGCCCCACGGGAGACTGTCAACGGGTCAGCGATCAAGCCATCGACTCCGCCCTTTGGCCCTTTGACCCTTGGCCCTTGGCCCTTGGCCCTTGGCCCCAGGCCCCAGGCCCCAGGCCCTTCGACGCCACATCCCTGTCACCGGGAACGGCCCGTCGCCGTGCTACCATGCCGTGCCATGCTGACCTATCCCCACATCGACCCCATTGCCTTCGCCATCGGACCCCTGCAGGTCCACTGGTACGGGCTCATGTACCTGCTCGGCTTCGCCATCGCCTGGGGACTCGGGCGCTGGCGCGCCTCGCGACCCGGCTCCGGCTGGACCGCGGAGATGGTGGACGACCTGATCTTCTACTGCGTGATCGGGGTGGTGGTCGGCGGCCGGCTCGGCTACATGCTCTTCTACGGATTCGACCAGATCCTCGCCAACCCGCTCAACCTCTTCAAGGTCTGGGAGGGCGGCATGTCCTTCCACGGGGGTCTGCTGGGTGTCTTCGTGGCCATGTGGCTGTTCGGCCGCCGGCTGGGCCTGACTTTCTTTCAGGTCGGGGATTTCCTGGCACCATTGGTCCCTCAAGGACTCTTCTTCGGCCGCATCGGCAACTTCATCAACGGCGAGCTCTGGGGACACCGCACCGACCTGCCCTGGGGCATGCGCCTGCCCTGCGAGGACTTCCCTCGCCAGTGCGCGGACCAGCCCGCGGGCACCCTGCTGAGTCCTGCGGTCCATGCCTCCCAGCTCTACGAGGCGGCCCTGGAAGGACTGATCCTGTTCCTTGTGCTCTGGATCTTTTCCAACCGCCCGCGGCCCACCATGGCGGTCTCCGGGCTCTTCCTGTTGCTTTACGGGGTCTTCCGCTTCCTGGTGGAGCTGGTGCGCATCCCGGATGCGCATATCGGCTATCTCGCGTTCGATTGGCTCACGATGGGTCAGCTCTTGTCTGCACCCATGATCCTGGCCGGCGTCCTCCTCTTGGGGTTGGCCTATCGTCGGCCGGCAGGCTAAGGCGCCGGCCCCAGCTTGACCCGATTCGCCCAAGGGTTGCCCAGTGCCCAGGGCCGGCTATGTTTCGGCAATGGCGAGAGTCGAGCTCACATCCAACCTGGCGCGTTACCTGGATTGCCCCGCTGCGGAGGCCCCAGGGGACACCCTGCGCGAGGTACTGGACAGCTACTTCGCCGCGTACCCCCGGTCGCGCCGCTACATCCTGGACGATCAGGGCGGACTTCAGCGCCACATGATCGCCTTCGTGGGCGACCGCCCAGCCAAGGACCGCCTGCGTCTATCCGACCCGGTGGCCGAGGGACAGACCGTCTTCATCTTTCAGGCCCTTTCCGGGGGCTGACCCCGGGGGAGCGAACCCATGTCCGCCCGACTGCTGGTAGGCACCCGCAAGGGCCTCTTCTTACTGGAACAGGCGCCACAGGGCAGAACGAGCTGGAGGATCGCCCGGACCGCCTTTCTCGGCGATCCGGTGACCAGCGTCCTGGCGATCCCCGGAACGGACCGGTTCTATGCCGCACTGGATCACGGGCACTTCGGCGTCAAGCTCCACCGCTCCGACGACGTTGGGGAGCACTGGGAAGAGATCGAGGCCCCGGCCTATCCGCCCAAACCGGATGACGTCGAAGACCTGGATCCCTTCAGCCAGCAGCCCATCCCCTGGACCCTGAAGCGGATTTGGGCCCTGGCGGTCGCGCCCCCGGACGGACTCTGGTGCGGCACTATGCCCGGGGGGCTCTTCCGCACAACAAACGGCCACAGCGGGTGGGACTTGGTGCGCCCGCTCTGGGATTCCCCCGCCCGCCGGAAATGGGCGGGCGGCGGATCGGACTGGCCCGGTATACACTCGGTGCTGGTTGACCCGCGCGACCCCGCCCAGGTGACGGTCGGGGTCTCGACCGGCGGGGTCTGGGCGACCCCGAACGGCGGCTTGACCTGGGAGCCACGCACCGACGGGATGTGGGCCGCCTATGTGCCCCCCGAGCTGGTTCATGCCCCGACTGCCCAGGACGCCCATTACGTCGTCCAGTGCCCGGCCGCCCCGGATACCCTCTGGTGCCAGCACCACAACGGGGTCTTCCGCTCGGTCGATAGGGGCCGCCGCTGGGAAGAGATCAAAGACATCCGGCCGTCTTCGTTCGGCTTCGCGGTCGCCGTTCATCCGCGGGACCCGAACACGGCCTGGTTCGTACCCGCCATCAAGGACGAGCAACGCATCCCAGCGGACGGCCGACTGGTGGTGACGCGATCCCGAGATGGCGGGGCCTCCTTCGAGATCCTACACAAGGGATTGCCCCAGGAGCACGCCTATGACCTCGTCTACCGACACGCCCTGGACGTGGACTCCAGCGGGGAGACACTCGCCTTCGGCAGCACCACCGGGGGGCTTTGGACAAGCGCGGATGGCGGCGACTCTTGGGAGGAAATCAGCGCGCATCTGCCGCCGATCTATTGCGTACGGTTCAGCTAACCGACGGGCACAAACGGGACATTGAATTCTCAGCTCGCCGGATACCTAACGTGCACGTTGGCAAGCATCGGAAAGTGCTTGGCGTTGCGCATATCGCTTTTTCTCCAGTCGTCGGCTCATCTTGGCCATCGCGGTTCTTGATTGCACCTGGATGCCTTGCGGTAAACAGAAACAACCGTTCTGTTCCAGCATTTATGCGGCTTCCAGCACGCGCATTTCAACGTGTAAGCCGGCCGCTGACGCCATGTTGACCAGGGAATCCAGCCCGAACAGGTTGATCTTGCCGCGCATAAGGTCGGAGACTCGCGGTTGCGTTACGCCGAAAAGCTTGGCGGCCTGCGACTGACTCAGACCGGCGCGGGCAATATGTTCTTTCAGGGCCATCATCAGCGCCGAGCGGAGCTTCATGTTTGCCGCTTCCGCGGGCGTGTCCTCGATGGCGTCCCATACGCTGACAAATCGTTCGTTGCTCATAAGCCTCGCTCCTGCACCAAATCCCGGAAACGTTTCGCGGCTAAGTCTAGATCCGCCTTGCTGGTCTTCTGCGTTTTCTTCTGGAAGCAGTGCAGCACATAGACTGCATCGGCAAACTTCGCCACATAAATGATTCGGAACCCACCGGAAGTGTCCCGAATCCGAATCTCCCTAACCCCGGGTCCGACCATTGCCATCGGCTTCCAGTCGTCCGGCTCCTGGCCGTGCTGAACCTGGTCGAGTTGATGACCGGCCTCACGCCGTACCAGGGTGGGAAAGGCGCGTAGGTCATCGAGGGCGCTGCCCCGGAATTCGAGAGGCTTGGAATCGGCCATGGGGTAGAATATACAAAAATTTGTATTGCCTGACAAGCCGTGGCCGCGGCAGAAGATGACAACGTGCTCGGCAAATGCCATGAGCGCTGGTCCGCGCCACTTGATTGCCTTCGTTGACGGATTTCCTGGCCGGAGCGCCGAGCAAGGCCGCGGGCCTGTCCTCGATCACGGACTGGTAAGATGACCATGTCCATCCACCCTAGTCCCGAGCGAGCCCCATGCATCCGGACCAAGACCCCACTGCCGCCCAGCCAGCGAATTCGCCCCCCGATCTCGACCCCTTCCTGCTCGACCACGACCGTATCCAGGCGCTGGCCCCCGCGGATCTGGTGCGTGCGGGGCTGTTGCATTTCAGGGACAACCGGGTGACCGAGGTGGGGATCGAGGGGGACCGGCTGTGGGCGACCGTGGAGGACGCCGAGACCGAGGAGACCGTCGACCTGCATCTGACCTTCGACGCGGACGGCCACCTGCTGTCCGAGTGTGCCTGTCCGGCCCCGGGCAGCGGCCCTTGCGTCCACACCCTGGCGGCCCTGTTCGCCTGGGCCGACCGCGGGGCCG
>JBGSOR010000029.1:0-3882 GCA_041738985.1 Chromatiaceae bacterium
GCCCGGTGCCAAGTCGCGCATCCAGCGTGCCCGCAAGCGCCTGCGCGAGCACCTGGCCACGGCCTGCCAGGTCCGCCTGGACGACACCGGCCGGGTGTGCTGCTTCGTCCCGCGTCCACCGCCGGTTACCCCGCCTTGACACTGCGGTCGTAGATGGGTAGGGCGAAGCGAAACCCATCGACTGTGCTATCGTAAGGCATTGATTGCTAGTTTCGCTGTCGGCACGGACCAGGAACAGGGCGGGCGTGGACATGACCCTGATCGGTACCGCAACGAGCCGTGCGGCGACTCGGCGCCCCCATGTGGTTACGCGCGGATACCGCCCGGTTGCGTGCCGGCGGGATACGGATGCGCCTTGGATCCGTGGCCGGTTGCGGCGCAACCGCGCGGACAAGGCCCTAACCGCGCGGATACGCGCCGCATGGGTGCGGTCATGGGCCGTCCGGGTACGGGTACAACCCATCCAGGAGCCCGGATCGGTCGCACGGGTGCCCGGGCAGTTGGTCCGGGGACGGACAAGCGGCGTTTGGTCAATCCCGGTGCCAGCGCGAGCGCGAACGCCGCGGAGCGCAACTGGTGCCGGGGCCGGTTGGGCCGTCACGAGCTGCCGCGCCGCTTCGATATCTGCGATGCCCTGCCGCGCAACGCGTCGCGCAAGATCCTGAAACGCGAGCTGCGGCGCACCGGCGAGGCCGAGCGCAGGGTGTCCTTTAGGGCTTGACCAGGCGTCCGATACCTCTGCTATGGGTTGACGGCGACGCGGCGGACCTGCTAAACGTCTTTGTTTTAAGCTCTTGAATCGCTATTCGGAGTCGGGCCATGGATTACCGTGATCGCATCACGATCGAGCCAGACAAACGCGGCGGAAAGCCGTGCATACGCGGTCTTCGAATCACCGTTTACGACATACTCGGCTATCTCGCGTCGGGAATGAGCGAAACCGAAATCCTGCATGACTTTCCGGTCCTGGAGGCGGCGGATATCCGCGCCTCGTTGGCATTTGCCGCAGACTTCGAGCGTCGATTCATGGCAGTGCCGGGCCTGTGAAGCTTCTGCTCGACCACAACCTCTCGCCAAGGCTGGTTGGGTTGCTTGCAGACCTGTATCCGGAGTGCACGCACGTCCATGCGCTCGGTATGGATCGGGCACCCGACACGCAGGTTTGGCAATATGCGGGGGAGCATGGATTCACCATCGTCTCGAAAGACGCCGACTTCCATCAGCGCAGTCTTGTCCTGGGAGCTCCACCCAAGGTCGTGTGGCTGCGGATTGGCAACTGTAGCGTGGCAGAGAGTGCAACGGCGTTGCGCGAGCGGTATATTCCCATTCGCCGCTTCATTGAGGAATCGGCTGCGGATTTCCTGGCAATCTCATAGCGCAGATGAGGCAGGTAAGGGGTGGGGCTCAATTAAATGCACTGCAGCGCTGGGACATGATTGAGCTTGAAGATCATCTAGCCGACCCCGCCCCTTTTCCGGCCATGTTCCGGCCGTGCCTTTCCGGGCGGCAAGGGCCATGCGGGCAAGTGGAAACCTAGGCTTTCCGGTTCGTCCATCGGGATTCTCCGCGGTTGTGTGCTTGGCGGCTCACAACGCGGGGTTTCCTCGATGGACTCCGTGAAATGTCAAACGCTATTGTCTCCCCGGCAGAGCGGGGGGATTACCCATCTTATTCAGTTGACGCGGTGAGCCCGTGCTCTGTTTGATGACCGCCTGGGGCCGACACGAGCCTGAGCTGCGCGCCTTTCTCCTGCGTCGGCTGCACGATTCGAACGAGACCGAGGACCTGTTGCAGGACCTGTTCGTCAAGGCCCTGGACCGGAAGGACCAGTTCTGCGAGATGATCAACGCCCGGGCCTGGCTGTTCGCGGTGGCACGCAACGCCCTGGTCGATCGTCGGCGCCTGCGCAAGGACCAGGTTGAGCTGCCGGAGGACCTGGCAGCCCCCCACATGGAGCCGGTGCCAGTGGATACCTTGGCCGAGTGCCTGCCGCGCGCGCTCGCGGAGCTCTTGCCGGAGGACCGCGAGGCACTGACCCTGTGCGACCTGGAGGGCCTGACCCAGGAGGCCTACGCTCGACTCAAGGGCCTGACCCTGCCCGGTGCCAAGTCGCGCATCCAGCGTGCCCGCAAGCGCCTGCGCGAGCACCTGGCCACCGCCTGCCAGGTGCGCCTGGACGAGAGCGGACGGGTCTGCTGTTTCGTGCCGCGCTCGCCCCCCATCGTCGCGCCTTAAGGCCCCGACGCGGCGACCGCGGTCCCGTGCGGACCGCGCCCCGCATCCGTTTGCCATCGCTTGTATTGGAGATCCCGATGACCGAATGCCTGCATCCTGTGCGCTTGCGACTGCGCATTCTCGTCCTGATCGCGGGGGCGCTCTTGCTGCCCCGCGCCCTGCTGGCCGCCCCCGCCTTTCTGGTCGATGCGCAGTGGCTGTCCGAGCATATCGACGACAAGGATCCGATCGTGCTCGAGGTCCGCTATCACCCCCATCGCTACTTCACCGTCGGCCATATCCCCGGCGCCGTGCAGGTTCAGCGGTTCAAGGACCTGGGCGATAACGAGGGGCACCCCATCATGCGCTTTCCGTCCCGCGACGCGTTTCAGCAAACCTTACGGGGTTGGGGCGTCGACGACGATTCCACACTGGTGATCTACGACGACTCCCGCACCGCCCTGGCGGCGCGCCTGTACTACCTGTTGGACCTCTACGGCTTCGACATGCGCCGGGTCAAGATCCTCAATGGCGGCACCACCGAGTGGAGCGCCTTCAACGAGCTTGAGAAGGCACCGGCCAAGCCGCGGCCGGCCGGCACCGTGACCCTGAAGGATGCGAACCCGAGCCTCTTCGTCGAATGGACCGCTGTCTACGACGACGTGGTGTCCCGCCGCGACCCAAGCGTCGTCCTGCTCGATGCGCGTCCGGCCGACATGTACACCGGCAAGGTCATCCGGCACTCCGTCATGGGCGGTCACATCCCGGGGGCCGTCAATGTGTCGAGTCTCGACGGCACGGACGGTCAGAGCGAGCAATGGAAGGACGACGCAAGCCTGGCCGCGCTCTACGGCGCAATCCCCAAGGACAGGCGCCTTTATGTCTATTGCCACGACGGGTTCCGGATGGGCCTGGCCTATCTTCAGCTCAAGCACCTCGGCTACCGCGACGTGCGTCTCTATAACGGCGGTTGGTCCCACTGGGGCAACGAGCTAACCCTGCCGACGGTCGAGGGGACCGAGCCGTACGACGAGGCCTATGCGCTGTGACCGGGCGCGCTTTCCCGAGTCGCCGTGCTGCGTCTGCGGACCCTCTTCGGTGGGTTCAACCTTCCGCAACTCCAGATCGAGCTCGGCCGGATCGCGGGCGGGTGCGCCCCATCCGCTGACCTGTCCCGAGGGCCCCTGACTGGCTCCCGCGTCCGCGACGCCTGCATCCTTCTGCCGGCGCGTTCGTCTACGTCTGTATGACAGCCCTCGCCGCCTTGCTGACCTTTGCCTTCACCACCCTCTTCAGCATGGCGGGAGTCGGCGCGGCCCTGATCCTGATCCCGGTCTTTCTGGCCTTCGGGATCGAGCTGCACGCGGCGATGGCCACGGCCCTGTTGCTCAACGCCCTGGGCATGTCGGTCGCCTCTGTCGCCTTCATCCGCAAGGGGCTGGTGGAGTGGCGGCTGGTGCTACCGATGCTGCTCCTGGCCGTGGGCCTGTCCCCCGCCGGGGTCTGGGCCGCCCACAGGATGGATCGCGGACCGCTGTTGTGGCTCTTCGTCGCCTTCCTGCTCTTTGCCGCGGGCATGCTGCTGCTCTACCGCCCGCGGCCCCGTCCGAGCCGGGTATCGCTGGCCGCAACCCTGGCGCTGGGTCTGCCGGTGGGCGGGGCCGCCGG
>JBGSOR010000058.1:0-13155 GCA_041738985.1 Chromatiaceae bacterium
ACGCCTTCCACCTCCAGAACGTCAATGCCTACGACAGCCGCCTCAAGCGCTGGATGACCCGCTTCTGCGGCGTCGCCACCAAGTATCTCCCCAACTATCTCGGATGGCGCCGGTGTCTGGAGCGCTTCGGCGATGCGCTGAACCCCGCGCTCTTCCTTCGCCAAGCCGTCGGCAGGGGCGCCAGTCCGTAGCGGCCAACACCTATCGCGAACACAGCCATTATCATAGACCTGGCATTAGCGAATGGAAGTACGAAGACCTGCTGAGTCCCGATAGCTTAAAGCGCGTTGATGAAACGATCAGTCAGTGGCCGCTGCGTCAGAACGAAGTGAAGGTGCTGGCCGGGTTGTTTTGGCATTACTCCATATGGGGCAAGGGGTCCTCGGGATCAAAGCACATCCGAAACCCGAAGCCGGCGCAGTGGAAGGAAGCTTTTTCCGAACGTGTGCAAGAGCGCTTTATCGAGCTGTTCCCTACAGCAGCTGGAGATCTTGGATACCAACCTTTTAGCTAGTGGTTGACCTGACGAACACCGCCCTACAACAGAATTAGGTAGAATAAGTATGGTGAGGCGCAGCAAAGAAATTCGCAGATTGCTAGAATCTGCAGGTGACGCTAACCGATAGCTTCTGCGCATTCCCTGGCGACACACCGTACCTATTTTCTCCAAAAGTTCGCTCCCCGAAAGTATCTCAGGCGAGAAACATAACTATGAAAATCCTAATTACCGGGAATATGGGCTATATCGGGCCCGTGTTGACGGATTACCTGCGCGCGACCCATCCCGACATAGACATCATCGGCTACGACAGCGGCTATTTCGCGCACTGTCTGACCAATGCCCCTCGTCTCCCCGAGGTAGAGCTTAGCGCCCAGCACTTCGGCGACATCCGCGAAATCCCGGCTGATCTCTTCAAGGGTGTTGATTCGGTCGTCCACCTCGCGGCGATCTCCAACGACCCCATGGGAAACCGCTTCGAGTCCGTCACCGAGGCCATCAATTTTCAGGCCAGCCAGCGCGTCGCAGAGCTGGCGCGGGACCATGGCGTCAAGAGCTTCGTTTTTGCTTCCAGCTGCAGCATGTACGGAGCCGCCGAGGGTGGACCGCGCAAGGAGAGCGATGCCCTCAACCCCCTCACGGCCTACGCTCGCTCCAAGGTTGCCATGGAAGAGGCCATGGCGACCATGCACCTCGGCGGCATGGTGGTGACAGCCCTTCGCTTCGCCACCGCCTGCGGCATGTCCGCCCGGCTGCGCCTAGACCTTGTCCTGAACGACTTCGTAGCGTGCGCGCTCACCTCGGGAGAGATTACCGTGCTGAGCGACGGCTCACCGTGGCGCCCGCTGATCGACGTGAAGGACATGAGTCGCGCCATTGACTGGGCCATCAACCGGGATACCGACAATGGTGGGCAGCTGGTACGCGTCAATGCAGGCAGCGACGTGTGGAACTACCAGGTTAAAGACCTAGCCCTGGCCGTGCAGCAGGCCATCGCGGGCACCACCGTCAGCATCAACAAAGATGCCCCGCCTGACAAGCGATCCTACCGGGTCGACTTCGAGCTCTACCGGCGGCTCGCGCCAAATCATCAGCCCCAGGTCACCCTGGAGCAATCGATCGCCCAGCTCAAGGCGGGGCTCGTGGAGATGCGTTTCTCCGACAAGGACTTCCGAAGCTCGGGGTACATGCGTCTCAAGATGCTCGAGTCGCACATGAGGGAAGGGAGTCTGAATGACGACCTTCGCTGGAGCTAGCGCGTGCGCTCTTTCCGTGGTCGGCGGTGGCATCGTCGGAATGTTGACCGCCATGCAGCTTCTCGACACCTATCCGGTGCTTCGATCATACATCTTATCTGCCCAATACCTGGCCCCCGCATGCCATTCGTCGACGTTCATCTCACACGCAGGATCATCGGCATCGGCGCCGTGGGCCCAATGCAGTCTTGGCGCTCAAATGTGAGGGCTATCGCAGTCCGACATCTCGGCCCCCGATATCCTCGCCACCATAACCGACATCGGCATCCTCAGCGTACTTGCGAAGCATCTCCGCCTCGGTCCCCGCGAGGTCCCCGCGAGACGCAACCCCATCTTTAATTGCCACTACCAGGAAGAGATCCGCAGGTACTGCCCGAAACTGCCAATTGACGAGCTCACCCCCTACCCCGCAGGCGTCCGGGCACAGGCGGTGATTCGCGACGACTAGCTCGTGGACAATCTCCTCTTCGTAAACACACCGCGCAGAATCAATGTCTGAAACACGCGCTTCCCCGCCGCTGCCTCCACTATACCAATCGGTGCCCACATCGTAGTGAGCATGAATGATCAACCTGGCCATCGCGGCGAAATGGTCACTGCCAGCATTCAATGAGACACAGGCTCAGCCCGTATGAATAGTCTATCGGACCTGCTGGACAGCTCCCTCTTCCCTCCACTTGGCGAAACGATGTATGCCATGATACGGGAGCTGTACCCCATATGCAGGAGCATCACCGGGAAGGGTGCCGAGGAAACCCTAGATCGACTGCAAGCGTCGCTGGAAATCCAGATACGCCGCGTCCCCACCGGGACCCCTGTGTTTGATTGGACCGTTCCGAAAGAATGGAACATTCGTGATGCCTATGTACGGGATTCCAGCGGTCGCAAAATCATCGATTTCCAGAAAAGCAATCTACACGTCGTCAGCTACAGTCAGCCTGTGAACAAGCAGGTCCCACTGCAGGAGCTGCTGCAACACGTCATCACCCTCCCAAGCCATCCCGACTGGATCCCCTACCGCACATCTTACTACACGGAGAACTGGGGCCTTTGCGCGGCCCATAACCAGGTGCGGGACCTTCCCCAGGGCACCTATGACGTGTTCATCGATGCGACCTTTTCAGACGGGCACTTGGTCTACGGGGAGTACTGTAAGCCTGGAGACCTCGACGACGAGATATTGATCTCCACCCATATCTGCCACCCTTCCTTGTGCAACGACAACCTGTCGGGCATCGCATTGACGGCGATGCTTGCCAAGCTCGTTTCCAAATTTCCAACACGATACACCTACCGCTTCCTATTTATTCCCGGCACCATTGGCTCCATCACTTGGCTTAGCCAGAATAGAGAGCACGTGCATAGGGTCAAGCACGGCCTAGTCGCTACCTGCGTGGGCGACGCTGGGCCTTTTCGCTACAAGCGTAGCCGCCAGGGCAACGCCGTGATTGACCGTGCCGTTCTGCACGTGCTCAAGCACTGTTCACAGAACTTTCACGAGAGTGAGTTCTCCCCTTATGGCTATGACGAGCGCCAGTATTGCTCGCCGGGATTTAACCTTGCGGTAGGATCGCTAACGCGATCCTCCCACGGGCAGTACCCGCAATACCATACCTCAGCCGATGATCTTGAGCTCGTGGCACCCATTAACCTCGCCCAGTCTCTGGAGGTCTACGCGCGGGTGATCCACTGCTTGGAGGCCAACTGCACCTACGTGAGCTTGAACCCCTACTGCGAGCCCCAGCTGGGCCGCAGGGGCCTGTACGACGCCATCGGAGGAAACCACGCCCCCGACACTTTCCGCATGGCTTTGCTCTGGGTTCTCAACCAATCCGACGGTAAGCACTCACTCTTGGATATTGCCGAACGCGCGGAGATCCCATTCGATGTCATTGCCGATGCCGCCTCGGCATTGGCCGGCGCCGCACTTCTCGCCCCCAACCCGCCTTCCGCATCTGGCTAGGCCTCGGTATAAGAAGATCGCTGAGGCCTGGCGGCCCCCTGCGGGAACCATCTATTCAAACCGCCAGGGGGTTCGAGAAGCTGCGACCACAGCCGTTGAACTTAGTTACTTGGTTAGATTGGCTACTCAATGAAGAGAGATTTTGAAATGCAGTCAATTTCTCAACGTCTGCCCCGTCGGATCGCTCTATATTCGGTCACTGGACTTGGCCTGCTTCTCGGACTCTATGGTTGGACGGAGCTGGCTTCCGCACCCCAGCCGGCGGCGCAGAAGGCTGTTGTGTGCCTTTCCTGCCACGGGGCAGACGGGAACGGACCGGATCCCGCGCTTCCAAAACTGGCAAACCAGAATCCTGCATACCTCATGGACGCCATGAAAAGCTATGCGGATGGGCGCCGAAACCACGAGGCAATGAAAACATTCGTCGCGGGGTTGTCCGAGGCTGACATCCAAGACATTGCGGCCTTTTACTCCAGTCAGCAGGCACGCTAGTTAATTACCGTGTGGAGCGGTTCGGCATGCTCATCGACTCACGCACACTCCCTTCTGGCCACGTTGCTAAGGCCGATATCTGCATCCTGGGCGCGGGTGCGGCTGGCATCACCCTCGCCCGCGCCTTGGCCAACGCGAAACGACGGATCTGCCTGCTGGAGAGTGGCGGTCTCAACTTGGACCTGCCCACACAGAATCTGTATAGAGGGACCAGTATCGGCTGGCCCTATTGGCCGCTCGAGGCATCGCGCATTCGCTTTCTTGGGGGAACGACGAACCATTGGGGAGGCGCTTGCATCCCATTGAGCGAGATCGATTTCGAGGAGAGGGAATGGGTACCGGAGAGCGGTTGGCCAATCTCCCGAGAAGAGCTGCTTCCTTTTTATGGATCCGCACAAGACGTTTTTGGGCTAGGCCCCTTTGAATATGACCCGGAAAAGTGGGCCACGAGCGAGTTCCCCTATGTTCGTTTTCCCGATGGAAGAGTCATTTCCGGAATGCTTCAAAAAGCAGTTCGGAAACGCTTCGGGCTGGTCTACCGCGAAGAGCTTGCCAACTCAGGCGATATCGACACCTATCTTTATGCCAATGCGCTCTCGGTGGATACGAACGACTTCGCCAACCACGTGACAAAGATCAGTTGTGGGTGCCTAAGCGGCACACGCTTTTCTGTTCAGGCAAAGACCTTCATCCTAGCGCTCGGAGGCATCGAAACTGCGCGGCTTCTTCTACTATCAAGGGGGACACAGTCGACTGGGCTCGCCAATCAAAACGACCTCGTCGGACGTTTTTTTTCTGACCATCCTTTCTTCTCGAACCTAGGTCTCATAATCGTCACTGACCCCAGTGTCAATTTCTCCCTCTATTTAAGGAGCCGCGTTCGAGATACTGACATGCAGGCTCACTTCGAGCTTGCGCCAGCCGTGCAGCGCGCCGAAAGATTGCTCCATACACGCATCCATGTCCGGGAACAGACTTGGGGCTTGTACCGTTATGATCCGAATCCCAGTGTCGCCGACCGATTGCTACGAAAAGTGGAGGCCCTGGCGCATCGCTTCACGGGACATCAAGACCAAGTGCCTACCCCCAGCGATTTCGGTGAGCCTTCAGGCGCGCGCCTTCTGCGTCTTGGCGCTTGGTCCGAGGTGATTCCGCGGAGGGACAGCCGGGTCTATCTGGGGAAGGAGCGAGACGGGCTCGGACTTGAGCGCGTCGTGCTCGATTGGCGTGTAGGGTCGGTCGAAAAGGAGAGTCTCCGACGTTCACTTCGGCTTTTCGGGGAGGCCATTGGGCTAGCGGGTCTCGGTCGGGCGCGCATCGAACTTGACAACGAGTCACCTTGGCCATGGCTCGGTGGCGGCGAGCCCGGTCTGCACCACATGGGCACCACGCGCATGAGTGACGACCCCAAGCGGGGCGTCGTGGACCGGAACTGTCGGGTTCAAGGCATCAATAATCTGTTCATCGCAGGGAGCTCGGTCTTCCCAACGTATGGGGTTGCGAATCCAACGCTCACGATCGTCGCGTTAGCCTTGCGGCTCGCGGATCACATCAACAGAGGAGTGGAGGCATGACCCGCCAGTCCTGGAACCGGCGTGACTTCTTGGCGGCATCCCTGTTGTTGCTTGGCTTGCCTAGTTACTCGAACGACGTCGAGCCGTCCGTGCAATGGAAGGAGTCCCTGCGGGCCCTAGTTCACGGGCTCTTGGGCGACCTGAGGGCCGCCCAGATGATCGGAGACCTGTATCTCCAAAGCGCCGTCGATGAGGATATCGTAGCGCTGGCATCCCATCTTCAGTTGAATCGACGCGGTTCCCTGGCAGACACCGTCGCACAACGAGCCTTGATTGCAGAGTCCATACGGAGGGATTTCGGGTGCGGCTCCACCACACAGGTGGGCGGTTGGGTCATCTCGCTGACCGAGGCGCGCCTTTGCGCGCTAGCCGCTCTGTTGGGGTGAAGCTCGGGCACCGAGGGTGGCGCCGTGGGCTCGGGCCGCCTCCCGTAGTAAATCCAGCGCCACCCTCCCCGAAATTGGATCCGGGGAACAGGTGGCGCTTCCAGACTGGGAGATTACAGACCCGGTTCAGCGGCGCACGCTGTACCCCAGCGTCCGCTGGTTATTGGACTCGTCACTCTCCGCCGTCCTACAGGCACTGTCGACGAAGGCAAGAAATGATCTGGTGCCTGCCGTACCAGATGGTAAGCTGCTGAATGAGAGCGTCTTGCTCGCGCCCGCAGCCAAGGTACCCACAGCCTGACGCCTGCTTCCGTAGACGCCGCAGAGCGCCGGCGTCGTCCGATTGAGGTAGACGGAGAGATAGCCAGCGCTAGCGGACACCGCCCCCTGATTCCGGACCGTCACCGCGGCGGAGAAGGTCCCCCCCACCCTGGGCGACGTTGGCGTCAGGGTAATCGCGGTGACCACGAAATCCGGTCGGGCACTAGCAGACGAAACCGTGTACGAACGGGTCAACTGATTGTTTGCCTCGTTGCTTTCCGCGGTCGCGCAGGCACTATCGACAAAGGCCCTAAAGGTCCTTGTACCCGCAGTGTCCGCCGGTAAGGCCGTGAAGGTCAGGGTCCGACTGGCGCCGGCGGCCAACGTTCCAACGTTCTGCTGCTGGGTTCCGGTGGCGCCGCAGCCCGGCGTTGAAGCCTGATTGACCCACACCGAGAGATTGCCCCCGCTCCCAGAAGCCGCACCCTGATTTCTCACCGTCACCGACACGGAGAAGGTGTTGCCCGCGGCTGGCGACGTTGGGCTTAGGGTGATGTTGGTCACCACGAAGTCGGCACGAGCGACCGCACCTTCCAGGAAGAAGATGTAGGCCGCGGCGTGCCCGTACTGGCCCACCGGAATCCATCGGCCCACCCCGTCATCGGAGTCCGCCGTGACAACCAGATCGGCAACGCCGTCTCCGTTCACATCTCCGATGTTCGAGGCGTCATTCCCGAAATTGTCGAAGGCTCCCAGCACGCCAGCGAATTCAGGCGTCATGGAGCCAATCTGCTGCTGCGACTTCACGGTTCCGTTGCGGTTCAGGTGCAACAGCCAAACTGCACCGGTGTCCTTGGCGCCGTCATCGTGGTAATCCCCACCGACAGCGATGTCGGGGACGCCGTCACCGTCGAGATCACCCATACCGGCAATGCCTTCCCCAAAGGCCGAGTAATTTTGCAGGGGAGGCGTAAACCCTCCGGCCGTCTCGCTGATCTTTTGGTGGCCCTTCACCGTACCGTCCCGGTTCAGGAACAGGATCCAAACGGCTCCGGCATCGATACGTCCACCGTCGTCATCGCCCTTGGCGAATGCCGCGACATCCGAGATCCCGTCCCCATTCACGTCGCCGATCGCCTCCACCTCATCGCCGAAGACGTCACCGTCGTCGAGCTGTCCCGTGAACCCTCCCTGGGTGTCACTAATCTTCTGCTGCGCCTTGACGGTACCGTCCTCATTGAGGAACAGCACGTGCACCGACCCCCGGCTGGATCCCCCATCATCATCGCTGCGGGCGCCGACTACCGTATCCGGAACGCCATCACCGTCAAGATCGCCCAAGGGCGCAGCGGTGACTTCGCCGAACCAGCTCCCGGGCTGGACCCCGGTGGGCCCTCCTTGTAGCCCTCCCGCATTTAGACTGATCTTCTAATCCCTTATGACGGTGACGGAACCATTCCGATCCTCAGCCAGGAATAGGATCCACATGGCCCCGGTGCTGCGAGTGCCGCCATCCTCGAGGGTGCCGTCATCGTCGTCCGGCCGGGAGCTGACAATGATGTCGGTGAAGCCGTTGCTATCGAGGTCCCCAAGATTCCCCACCTGACCGCCGAATTGGGCGCCATCCCTTAGAATGACGCCATAATACGGAAGATCGCCGGTAAAACCGTTCGGTTCCGTCTTGCTGATCTTCTTCAGGAACTTGACGGTGCCATCTCGATTCAAGAATGTGAACCAGATGGCCCCGGTGTTTTCTCCCCCGTCATCTTTGTCTTGAGCCGTCAAGATAAGATCCGGTATCTCATCCCCATCTAGATCGCCAATCCCGGAAACGGCTTCACCGAAATCATCGTCATTTCCTGTAACGTTGTAGAGTCTGTCCACTGTGCCGTTGGCATTGGTTGGCCTAAAGGTCCCCGCCTCATAGCTAAGCTCTTGAAAGTCAATGATCTCGGCCAGAGCGGTGCCGGGTAGCAGATATGCGACGAGCAGGAGGGCGGCCAACGAGATCCCTGCCGCTCCGCGTCGCTCAAATCTTCTTATGCTTGCTGTATTCATGATGTCATGCCCAATCGCTGCGCTGCCCTCTGTCGAAACTAACTACCCGTGGAGGGCGAATCAGGTAGCGGGTCCTGCTTCGTTGCAATCGGCCGATCTTACGACTCTCCGTTAACCACAGGAGACAGCGGCACTCCCCCCTTTCGGTCACCGCTGCATGCTCCACATCGACGTTCTTATAATTGAGGATAGTGCACTCTAGGGGTCCAACGACAAAACGACCCAAAGAATCGTCATTTCATGATCTATCTCAACGTCGCTGCTCCCAGGATGATGTTACCGCTCGCCGTATCCTGCAGGTAGCGAAGGGTGAGCGCCTGTCCCGCCTGGGCACCACGGTATGTGACATTCAGGCGTTGGTCATAGGGACCGCTTGAAGAAGTGACCACTGTCTCGTAAGCGGGCCCGGTCACCTCGCAATCACCCCAGCACAGTTGGATCTTTCCCACGGAGCGAGATCCGCCGAGGTAGACGGAGAGGGTTCGCGTCTGGGTATCCGCCGGGACCGAAAACTGAAAGCCTCTGCCGATGAAGGTGGGATTATCGGTCTTCCCGGTGCTATCGCCTTGCTGCAGGAAGGTCCTCGTGGCCGTGCCGCTGGTGGGGGTCCCATTGGTCCAGACCCATGTCATTCGCGTGTCCGGGGCCTTGTCCCAGCGCCCGGCCGACGCCTTGACTTGGACGAGGTCACCGATCTTCGGTGTCCCGCCGCTCTTGCGATTGACGCTCGACGCACTGGTGAGACCCCAGTGGACCCAGTCGGCCGAACCTTCAGCCGTTAGATTAAAGGCACCGCCGGCGGCCGAGCCGATGCTGACCGATAGCTCGTTGCCGGCAGGCAGCGCCTCGACGGCGATCTCGAATGTCTGACTGACGGAGGACTCACCGTCGGTCGCGGTGACCGTAACCTGGTAAGGGTCCTCGGCGGCATCCCCCGGACGCGGCGTCCAAACGATCCGCCCCGAGCCGCTGCCCAGGTCCGTCAGAATGCTCGGGTTGCCGGGAAGATTGTTGGTCTCGGTGAGGACCAGCCCCGACTGATCATCGGGGTCCCGCGCGATCACGGGGACGGTCAGCGACTGCCCTTCCATTACTCTCTGATCGGCGATTGCCTCGAGCACCGGCGGAGCATTCAAGCTATTGACCACATGGACGTATGCCCAACTCGTTCGACTGACCCCATTGCCGAGACGCGAGACGGCCTTGAACCTGTGTGAACCTTCGCTCAAGGTCGCGGTATCGAAGGGACTTGCAGTCGACGCCGAGCCACCCGTGAGGTCGTAGGGAGCCGCGGAATCCGTCCGAACCAAGACATCATCGATATAGAATTCGACCTGCCTCACGGATTGCGCCGGATTCACGAACACGTAGATGGGTCCACTCACGGTAGACTGATGCAGCAACCCCGCGTCCCACCGGTCAGGCCAATGACTGAACAGAAGATCGAAACCCGAGGTCCTGAGTCCATCTTCCAGGAAGAACACGTAGGCGGAATCTCTGAGAGCGGTCTCGTTTGAATCGGAATCAGCGCCTACGAGCAGGTCGGTCACCCCGTCGCCATTCAGGTCCCCCAGATTGGCAAGGTCGTTTCCAAAATTGTCCTTATTTTGGAGGGCTCCAACGAAGCCGGGCGTAAGGGAGGCGATCCTCTCTTGGTTCTTGACGGTGCCGTCCGGGTTCAGGAACAGGAGCCAGACCCCGCCCCGGGCCTGGCCGCCCTCATCGTAATAGTCGGCCCCCACCGCGATATCCCTGAAGCCATCCCCATCGACGTCGCCAAGCCCCGTAATCCCTTCTCCAAACGCGTCGTACCATGCCAGCTTGTCACGAAATCCGCCCTGCGTGTTGCTGATCTTCTGATGCCGCCTTACGGTGCCGTCTTGGTTCATGAATAAGATCCAGACGGCCCCCGTATCGGTACCCCCGTCATCGTCCCCTTTGGCATTGACCGCGATATCCAGAACGCCGTCGCCGTCAAGGTCACCGATGCCCGCGACCTCGTGCCCAAAGCGGTCGTTATCGTCGAGCGTGCCCGTAAACCCTCCCTCCAGCTCACTGATGGCATAGCTCTGTTTGACCGATCCGGTGGTGCGCAGTAGATAGATTTCAATCCGGCCGCGACTCGAACCCAAGCCGCCATAGCTCGACTGCCCAAAAACGAGATCCGTCACGCCATCTCCATCGAAATCGCCAATATTTGCAACTTTACTTCCACCAGTGGCCAGCGTTCTATAGGAACGAACAGTGCCGTCAGCGTTCAGAAAGATAATGCGGACTCCCCCACTCTGCGCATTAACAGCAATGTCTGGGACCCCGTCGCGGTTCAGGTCGCCGAGCCCGGCGCACTTGTCGCCGAAACGAGCCCCATTGGAGATGGGCAAGCCCCCGCTAGAAGAGCTTGGATAGCCGTTGATAGAGCTGATCTTCTGCTGTCCCTTCACGGTTCCATCCGAGGTCACGGTTCCATCGGGGTTGACTACCGGGTTCATAAACAGGATCCAAACGGCTCCTCGGTCTGGACCGCCGTCGTCGTCCTCCTCGGCGCCAACGGCAATATCCGTCGCCCCATCGCCGTCCAAGTCGCCTAGCGCGCAAACTGATTCACCGAAGTCGTCACCCAGGTCGAGCTCACCCGTGAAGCCACCGAGGTTCTCGCTGATCTTCTGGTAGGACGAGAACTGACCCAATACCAGCTGCGGAGAAAGGGCACATGCCACGACCAGGAGAGCCACGGCGAGAATACGGGCGCGGGGATGACCGCTTGGTCTGGAGGTTAGGTGCATGATAATTCGCTCTTCTTCGCTCAGTTTATGTTCTCGGATATGTATAAGCACAATGGTTATCCCTTCCACGGGCTGGCTTGGCCGTAACTGAGCTGCGAACGGTGGATCCCGGGGTACCGCTCGGCGGCGCTTAGCGATCCACACCTCGGCCCACTTAGCCGCGGCTTCTGGGTCGACGTCATTCTGCGGGAAAGATGCCTCGGCTACCGATACCGCTAATCCGTCGGAACTGTGAGTCGGTCGCCAATTTCCGCAGCAACAGAGGCGGCGTTCTTTGTGAGGAGCCGCGGGTACGAGCGCACCGACTTCGCGACATTTCGATAAAGTTTACTCTAAATATCACACCTAACATTATGGCATTATGGCGAAAAAGAAGACGTTTGACATCGACTGACACACAGCCGCGATTTTCAGCTTTTCCTGGGGATGGCAGACGGAGTAGGGGGAGTTCTCGAGGGGTTTGCCCGGATCTGCGCAAAACCTACCGAACCCCCTGCCCCAAGTGCGTGGTATGCCTCAACGTCTCAGAATCGGGGAACTTTCGATATACAGAACGCAAAAACGGAACCCACCTGACTGTCAAGGCGATCTCGTTGCGCATGGTCGATGGAACCGCTGCGATCGCACAGCGGACCTGAGCTCTCCCCTCATTCACGCCCTTCCATGTCACAATGACGCGACAAGTTACAAGAATCGTGCGTACGCCGCGACGCTACCCGCAAGTGACCCACTTCTGTTAAGGGAAAGAGACCCACGGTCGGGCGAGCGCGCACTAATCACTGTGCGAACAACACCTTGATGCGGTAATCGTCATTCCAAGCGGCCTTGCGGCGCTTCTGGGACAGGCGCAGGTGGAGGGTTCGTATTTCAGCAGGTTGACGGAGAGGTGGCGGATGGCCGTCATAAACGCTGGGGCATTGCCTTTGCGGATGCGGCTGGCGCCCTACCGGACGATCGCGTCGAGGCACCGGTGCAGACGATTCTCCACCCCCCAGTGTTCACACACAACGATGGCGACGGTCCTCGACCCGGGCGGGGATGGAGTCCGTAAAATAGCGACGGTCCACAGACTCGGTGTCGCCCACCGTGCAACGGCGCGCGACCAGTCCGATGCTGCGCAGCCCCGCCCACAGCGAGTTATCGGGCAGGGTGCGCATGAACACGGTGAACCTGTAGCGACTCACCTCCAGGCGCCCGCGGTCCTTGTCGATCTCCTCATGGTAATCGTACGCGACCGCTGCGAAGTCTCCCGCTAGGGCGATGGCGAAGACGTCCTCGACGCTCTCCTGCGGGTGCTTTGGTTACCGTTGAGACCCAGCACAGAGTCGCCCCCTTGCTCAACAGTGGCGCGCTGGCAGCCCATGGCGTCGAGGGTGACGATACAGCTCTTGAGCTCGTGGAACTCCAACAGCTTGGAGATCGGGTGATCTCATTGAATTTCTCCTCGGAGATCTCCTGGCGAAGCACCAAGCGGTTGCGGCACGCCCAGGCGCTGACCATGTGCAGCGCCGAACGCCTACGGCGCCGACCCCGCGATCCGCGGGCGCTTCTGCCATCCACGGCGATGATCTCCCCACCCGTGGCACCGGACACCGCCTGGGTCCAGCTGCTGAAACACACGCCAAAGCCCTTGGGCGTGACGCGTGAAATGACGTTGGCAATGCAGTCATGCGAGATGGGTGCAGCTCGGCGGCCCGCCTCAGCCCTTTTGAGAGCTTCCTCCGGGTTTGGACCGCCCGGGTCGGTGGTTGTCAAGGTAGTTGTCGCTTCAACCCAGTCGTTCGATTTCTATTCGGTCGTGGCGGCGACGTTCCTCCAAGGGCTGCGCGATCCTGGCGCCATGTCGGGGTCGGAATGGGCCTCGGAGGGGCTGGCAAACGGTC
>JBGSOR010000087.1:0-10243 GCA_041738985.1 Chromatiaceae bacterium
GGTGGCCGCGCGCGGCCAACGCGTGCTCGCCTGCGCCTTCCGAGCCGCGACCGACGGGCGACGCGATCTGCGCTTTGCGGATGTGGAGGCTGGGCTCACCCTGCTTGGACTGTTCGGGATCATCGACCCGCCGCGGGAGGAGGCGATCCGCGCGGTCGCGGCGTGCCGAACTGCCGGCATTCGCGTCAAGATGATCACCGGCGACCACCGGGCGACCGCAACGGCCATTGCTGCCCAGCTCGGTATCGGTACCGGAATCGGCACCGGCGGCGCCATGACCGGTACCGAGATCGAGGGATTGGACGACGCGCAGCTACGTCAGTGCGCGGGTGCGGTGGACATCTACGCGCGCGTCAGCCCCGAGCACAAGCTGCGCCTGGTGCAGGCGTTGCAGGCGCAGGGCGAGGTGGTGGCCATGACTGGCGACGGCGTCAACGACGCGCCTGCACTGAAACGGGCCGACATCGGCGTCGCCATGGGTCTGACCGGCACCGAGGCAGCCAAGGAGGCCGCGGAGATCGTGCTGGCCGACGACAACTTCGCGTCCATCGCCAGCGCCGTGGAGGAAGGCCGAACCGTCTACGACAACCTGCGCAAGACGCTGCTTTTCATCCTCCCCACCAACGGTGGCGAGGCCGGCACCATCCTGGTCGCCATCGGGCTCGGCATGGTGCTGCCGATCCTGCCGGTGCAGATCCTGTGGGTGAACATGATCACCGCGGTGACGCTCGCCCTGACCCTCGCCTTCGAGCCCGCCGAGACCAATGCCATGCGCCGCCCGCCCCGCGACCCGCGTGCGCCGATCTTCTCGGGCTATTTCCTCTGGCGCACCCTGCTGGTATCGCTGATCCTCGTGGCCGGGACCCTCGGCATCTTCCGGTGGGAGCTGGATCAGGGTGCCAGCCTGGAGACCGCACGCACCGCGGCCGTCAACACGCTGGTCATGTTCGAGGCGTTCTACCTTGTGAGCAGCCGCTTCCTGCTCGCGCCCGCCTGGCACCCGCGGGCCTTGATCGGTAACCCCTACGTGCCGCTGGCAATCCTATTGGTGATCGGATTCCAGCTGCTCTACACCTATACGCCCTTGATGCAGACCTTGTTCCACTCGGCCGCGCTCGATGCCGACACCTGGCTGCGCATCCTGGCGATCGCCTTTTCCGTCTATGTCATCGTCGAGATCGAGAAGGGGCTGGTGCGGCGGCTGAAGCTGCCCGTCGACTGAGCGTCGCCAGGCACGGACCCGTCCGCGCATCCGCTGGCCAATTCTCGCCCAAGGGGCAAGCGACGAATCGTTTTCGCGCCGACCCGAATCGCCCCAAGGAAAAGGCTCAGAAGACCAAATTCAGCATCCCCAGTCCGACCGCCAGAAACAGCAGGGTCATGATGCCCCCAGCACGCATGAAATCAGTCACTCGATAGTCTCCCGGACCCATCAGCAGGGCGTTCACCTGATGCGTGGGGAGGAAGAAGGAGTTGGATGTACCGATGGCCACGGTGAGTGCAAACACCGCGGGATTGGCCCCCACCCCCAGGGCGATGTTGACCGCTAAGGGCACCAACAGCACCGTGGCGCCCACGTTGGACATGACCAGTGTGAAGGCGGTAGCCAACACCATCAGGGCCCCCTGAATCACCCAGATCGGCTGGTCACCGACCACGCCCAGGGTCTGCTCCGCGATCCAGGCGGCAGTGCCGCTGGATTCCACCGCCAGTCCCAGCGGAATCAGGGAGGCGAGCAGGAAGACCGAACGCCAACTCACTGCCTTGTATGCCTCCTCAATGGATATGACCCCGGACAGGATCATACCGAGGGCACCGGTGAACAGGGCCACGGACAAGCGCAGGTCGGTGAATAGCAGCAGGAAAAGGGTGAGGGCAAAGAACGCCAGGGCGGCCGGCACCTTGTGGGGGCGCAGGTCCTCATGGGGGTACTCGGTGGTCACGACGACAAAGTCCCGGTTCTGCTCCAGGCGGGCCAGATCCGCCCAGGTGGTGTGCACCACCAGGGCGTCGCCGATCTTGAACGGGGTGTTGCGCACCCCGCCGGTCGCCATGTTCACCGCACCCTCCCCACGCTGAATAACAAGCAGGGACAGGCCATAGGTCTTACGCATCCAGACATCGCGGGCCGTCTTGCCGATCAGACTGGAGCCCGGGGGGATCACCAGCTCGGCAATGCCGGCCTTGGTGTTGGACAGGACCTCGGCGAACAACTCCAGCTCCGGCTTCAGGGCTAGACCGTTGGCCTCGGCGAAGCGCTCCACCTGCGTGGGCTCACCGAGGATCCCCAGGGTGTTGCCGGCCGCGATGCCGATGGATCGGTCCACCCCGTCAGCGCCCAGGCGTGGCCCATCCCCCTTCTCGATCGCCACGACCCGCACCCGCCACTCCCGCTCCATGAGATCCACCGCGACGCCGACCAGGGGGCTCTCCGCGGGCACCCGCAGCTCCCGCACCCCCACGGCCACCAGGCCATAGGTCTCGGCGAAATAGCGCATGGGGTCCTCGCCTTCGACACGTTCCCTGCCCCGGGCCGGCAACACCAGACGCCCGGCCAGAACGAAATAGACAATGCCGGTGAGCAGCAAGGCGATGCCGATCGGTGTCACCGAAAAGAGCTTAAAGGTCTCCATGGGCGCCACCGAATCGGGCAGGGCCTGGTTAGAGGTCAAAATCAGATCGTTGAGCAGGATCAGGGGGCTCGATCCAACCATGGTGATGGTGCCCCCCAGGATGGCGCAGAAGCCCATGGGCATCAGCAGGCGGGACAAGGGCAGCCCGGTGCGGGCGGAGATGCGGCTCACCACCGGCAGGAACAGGGCGGCGGCCCCCACGTTCTGCATGAAACTGGAGATGGTCCCCACCGTGGCCGAGACCATGGGGATCACCCGCGCCTCCGTGGTCCCGCCCACCCGCATGATGAAGCCCGCCACCCGAGACATGAGACCGGTGCGGTCCAGCCCCGCCCCGATGATCATCACCGCAATGATGGAGATCACCGCGTTACTGGCGAACCCGTCGAACAGATGGCTCGTCGGCACCAGCCCCTGGTCCAGGCCCATCCAGGGGGCCAGCAGACTGGTCAATCCCAGCAGCACCATCACAGTAACCGCCGCCACGTCCACTCCCACCACCTCGAAGGCGAAGAGGTAGATCGTCAGCAACAGAAAACCCATGACCCAGGCGATCTCCACGCTGGGCACCAGCCCCGCCAGGTAGATGGCCACCACCGCGAACAGGGCGGCAGGGAGGTCTTTCGTCATAAGGGCGCGGAAATTGGCACGCATAGGTCCTGCTCTCGGTCTGGCCGTGTCTGGGGCGACGGTGGCCGGCCCCGTTGACCGCATCGCACCGATGGGTACGCAGTTTACAGAGAACCTGCCGCGAAGAGGAACGGGCACCCCAAGCTCCCGCGATCCGCAGGAGGGTACCCTGCCGAGGTCCAAGCGGGCCGCGGAGGCGGGGACGGTGGCGAAGCCGGCACCATCCTGGTCGCCATCGGGCTCGGCATGGTGCTGCGGATCCTGCCGGTACAGATCCTGTGGGTAAACATGATCACCGCGGTGATGCTCGCGCCCTCTTGGCACCCACGGTGCCATAATCGGTAACCCCTACGTGCCGCTGGCGATCCTGTTGGTGATCGGCTTCCGGCTGCTCTACACGTGCGCACCCTTGACGCAGGCCTTATTCCACTCGGCCGCGCTCGATGCCGACACCTGGCTGCGCAGCCTTTCGATCGCCCTGTCCGTCTATGTCATGGTCGAGGTCGAGAAGGGGCTGGTGCGGCGGCTGAAGCTGCCCGTCGGCTGAGCGTCGCCGGGCATCGATCCCCTACGGCCGCGCGGTGGCCGGGTCTCTACAGAGGGGCACCCGACGGATCGCTTTCGCCGCAAGAAACGGTCGCAAGGGAGCCGCCGGCTGACCCGTTTCATCGGCCTTTGCCGTATTCTCCGATAGCGCGAAATCCGCGGTCATCTTTCCACCGAGGCGCGACGCCCAGCGTCGACCCTCGTCCCGAGCGCCCCCTTCGAGTCTCCAGAAGCGACTTCCGCCGGTCGAGCTGCCGCATAAAGCACTTCAGCCCGGACGTGAGCGCCGTCAGCTAAGTCGCTGCCTCGAAGAGCAAATTCACCAGTTCCAGCGCGCACTCTCGGGCGAGCTAGGCGGCTGTGTTGTCAACATTCGTGGGTTATCCGGCCAGGTGGCCGCATAACGCACTAACGGAGCAACATCCTCAGCGTCCACACCCATTGACAAGCCGAGGGAATTTTGATCGACTCCTTCCCGATTTCTTGTTTATCAGGCGGTTCGTCCGCCGATTCAGCTTAGCTTCTTAGTTGGGCACTAAAACCAAACTGACCTTGGCCGTGAGCAAGAATGAAGTTCAGCGAACTGGTTCGCCTCTTGGAGAAGAACGGGTTTCGTGTCGTCAAACAGAAAGGCTCGATCCGATACTACGCGAAGGATGGTTGCGACAACGTTGTCCGCGTTGACTACCATGGAGCAAAGGAGATACCAAAAGGTACATGCGGTTCCATACTGAAAGCAGCAGGTATCGACCAGTAAGGTGGGCTAACTCATGATAGAACTACCCTATTCGCTGATCATCGAGGCAACAGAAGAACCGGATTTCTTCACCTATTTCTCGCCAGACCTCCCGGGTTTCACGGGGGTCGGACATTCTGTCGAGGGTTGCATTTACCAAGCGAAGCTCGCAATGGCAGAGCATACTGAGCTCTTGGCGGTCACAAACCGCCCAGTACCTCCCCAGGTAAAGAATCCCACGATTACAGTTCAGAACGCACAGCCTTTCGAGCAAGCCGCTTGAACCAAGAAGTCGCCCAACAAGCGGCCCAGCTCCGACGCCAAACTGCGGGGCGTCGCTTCGCTCCGCAGTTTGGCGCGGGCTGGCCTTAACGTTAGGCGTCACATGCAAGCATCCTCGCTACTCTGCCCATGAATACACCTTTTGGCGTGCAAGCAATGAAGGCTTTCGTCATCGGTCCGATCGGAGACAAGGACGCGGTGGATGGAAGTTCCGCCCGCATAGCGTATGAGGAGGGCGTCCAAGTATTCGAAGACGTAATAGCTCCTGCGTGCACCGCGTTCGGACTCGAAGCTGTTCGCGCTGACATGATTTCTCGGACAGGCGAGATACCTGAGCAGATCTTTCGGCAGCTTCGCGATAGCCCCGTCGTCATCGCAGATTTGACCGGCGCGAACCCGAATGTCATGTATGAACTTGGACTTCGCCATACCACGGGCCGAGTGACGATCCAAATTGGAGAGAAGGATAGGCTTCCATTCGATGTTGCGGCGATCCGCACCATCATGTTCAAACGAACTGACGCGGGCCTTGTTCAAGCGAGAAAGGACCTTTCTAGATCGCTCGCCGCAAATCTCGACACGGGGGGCGACCCAGTCACAGCCACTCGCATTTGGTTCGAAGCATCTTTACTAGAACAGAAGTCACCCGAGCCTGAATCAGCTGAAATCGCCAACGCGGCTAGCGATGAAGATGCACCAGGCTTTCTCGAGCATATGGCGGAGATGGAAGCGGGAATGCAGTCTCTCGTACAGACAATGGTTGCAGCAACCTCCATCATTGAAGACATCAGCTCCGTCTACACAGAAGCGACGGCGAGCGTTCATCAGGCAGATGCACGTGGAGGCGGAGCCTCCGCGCGCCTGGCGATTGCCGAACTGACGGCAACGAAACTCAATGAGCAGGCTACCCGTCTTGAAGTCGTGTCTGGTGAGTTTGCTCGTACCGTAGATCGCATCGAACCAGGCATTCAGTTCCTGCTTGGCCGCCTTGCGGAAGAGCCAGATCAACTTGCCGCCATCCCAGACTTCCCCCTTCAGGTCAAGAACCTCTGCGATGCCGCACGATCCAGCATTGAAGGCTCGAACGCCATGCGCATGAACGCGATTGAAATCGGCAAGGCCTCGCGCTCGTTGAAGCGAGCCGGGGAGCGTCTTGCGCCATCGTTCAAGCGATTCTCGGATACGTCGGGCCGCGTTGCGGACTGGTCCAAGCTACTGGACAAAATTCCGCCGCCGCAAACCGACCCGGAAGCAGCGACAAAGGGACACGAGTGACGCCTAACGAGAAGGATGAGTCGTGCGAGCAGCGGGAAAAAGGGGCCTGGCCTGTGGAAAAGGGGCCAGACCCCTTATTCCCCCTCCTTATTCCCCCTTCCGAAGTACCGGGATGAGTTCAGGCTAGGTCGCGACAGACTCGGTTATCCGCAGGTGCATACATTCACGATAACGGAATCAAGTACGGTACACCTGGCAGATGTCGCCATTGATGGACGATACGAAGGAGTGGAAAAGGGGCCTAGTAGAAAAGAGTGGAAAGGGGGCCGGAGAGTAGGCCGGGTTCTCACCGTCGTTTAGGCAGAAGTTGGTGTTCTCCGTTGCCGCCTGGTTTCCCGGCGGTGCCACGCTATCTCTGCCATGCGACAGCTCGTTCCCGGGCCCTCGCAGAACCGGACTTGGAGTGTTACACCATCCGGCTCCCAGCCCGAGTCGTTCGCAGTGGAACAGGGGAGCGATCCGGCGCCCTGTCGACTCCGCACCGACGGCATCCGCCGCAGCGCAGGGTTTTCCGCGCACCGCCCAAAGAGCGGAACACGCCGACTGTGTGAAACGCGCGAGCGTCGTTGCCACGGACAGAGTCCTCTCGGTGTAGGGCCGTGTTTCACCCTCGCGTTATCTCGGGCCGCCACCCCTTTGCTCGACCCGCATTACCGGGCGTCAACGCTCTTATGGGTGGCTCCGACTTCCCCGCACCGCCGCCCGCGTCCTCGCTTTTAACTTGTTCGCGGGTGCCCGCCTCCGGCAGACCGATGCGTGGATCTCCCTGGTTACCGCATGCTCTCGATGTCAGGCTCGATACGGCCTGGGACCCCGGGGAGTATCCGCATCGCACGCCGTACCGCGATGCGCATTGTTGCCTGCCGGGGGGCCAAACCCGTCGGCACTCACCCACGCGAAAATTTTCGGGGCTCAACACCTTCAAGGTCGGCTCCACCCGTGACCTTTGCACCTCGCCTGCTTTCGTGCCTACGCATCGATGCGGCTGTTACCAGCCGCACCGCAAGGCTCGATACTGGGCTCGCGGCACACGATTACCCAGGCGGGATTCCCACCCGCTAGAACACGCGGCCTTGCCAGGCCGCACTGGCCCCTTTTCCACCTTTTCCACTTTTCCACGTGCCTTTTCCACGTGCGAAACCAGCGCCTTCGTCTGCGACGCCATCGCCCTCGCGTGGCAAGAAGACGGTCGCGCCCACTACCCGGACGCCGAGGAAATCCTGTTACTCTTCGATGCCGGCGGCGCGAATGCAGCGCGTTCGTTGCGCTTCAAAGAGGATCTGGTGGCGCTCGCGCAGCGTATGGGTCTGCGGCTGCGCATTGCCCATACCCGCCGTATACCTCGAAATGGAATCCCATCGAGCATCGATTGTTCGGAAAAATCGAGAAATCATGGCGCGGCGTTATACTCGATTCGCCGCAGGCCGCGTTACGCGCCGCCGAACGTACCCACACCCACACCGGCTTGCGGGTTACCGCGCGTATCTCGGACGAGTTGCGGCGGGCGTGCTCGAAGGGTTTCCGCGAGATCGAAGACAATGCCATTCGTCACGACGACGTCCTCGGGCAGTGGAACCATGTCGTCGATGGCAACGGGTTTTGCGCATAGAACGTATTGTTTGTTTTTGAAATCTTACTGATCGAGCAAAAGTCTTTCATCTGACTGGGGAGCACTGGTTGATGCGTTTCGAACATCGTCTCGAATCCTTTATGTTCGCCGGCCGCTGGATGCTGGCACCCTTCTACCTCGGCCTGCTGCTCGCGCTTGGCCTGCTGTTGGTCAAGTTCGTCAAGGGGTTTCTCGAGTTTGCCCCCATGGTCTTTACCGGCTCCGACGGGGAGATCATCGTCGCCCTGCTCTCCCTCATCGACGTGGTCCTGGTGGCCAACCTGCTCCTCATCATCGTCTTTGCCGGCTACGAGAACTTTGTCTCCCACATGCACATCGACGAGCATGAGGATCGACCCAACTGGATGGGTAAAGTCGGCTTCTCGGGGCTGAAGATGAAGCTGATCGGTTCGATCGTGGCGATCTCCGCCATCGAGATGCTGCGCATCTTCATGAACCCCGAGGCCATGCCGGCGGAGCAGGTGGGGTGGAAGTTGGCCACCCATGTGACCCTGGTCGTATCGGGGCTGCTGTTCGCGATCATGGACAGGATCGCCGAGGGGGCCAAACCGGCCGAGATTTATCCCAAGGGCGAACAGCGCTGAGACCGGGCGGGGATCATGAACACAGAAGGCACCGCCTCGCCCAACCCGACCGGGACCGAACCGGCCCGCACGCCGGGTGACGATCCGACCGGCGTCCAGTCCAAGGCGCAGGAACGCGAGAGGCTTTCCCTCCGCTTGAAGAGCGGTCTCGCGGAGGCAGCGCACCGGATCTACTGGCGGGCGATCCTGGACAAGGTCAGGAAGCAGGGGACATCCAGCGCCCTTTACGCCGTCCTGACCTGGTTCGTGCTTGTCCTGCTGACCGGGCTCTACGGCTGGTTCATCGCAGACCGCGAGGAGGGCCCATCGGGCGAGGAGACCAGGCAGGAGCAGCCGCTCGATGAGCGGCGTGGAAGTGTCGCCGGGATTCAACAGGCCCCGGCGGGCGCCGCCCTGACGGACCTGAAAGGCGCCATCCAGGCAGCCATGGAGCACAACGCCGCCCAGGACAAGGCCATTGCCGAGGCCAAGCGGCGAATCGCCGCGCTGGAGGGGGCCCTCGACGCCAGGCGCAAACAGAACGAGGCGGCCCATCGGGCGGCCGAGGAGGCTCAGCCCGCCCCCCGCGGCGCCCAGGGAGACCTGCGACTGCAAGTCGCCAACCTGGGAGGTCGCGAGACCGAGGGGGGCTTGGCGATCAGCCTGACCGAGCCCGACCTGACCTTCCCCACCGGCAAGGCCCGCCTCCCCGCCGGGGACCTGCCAATTTTCGAGCGGATCGCCTCACTCCTGATCGAGCATCCGACGGTGACCGCCCGCGTGGAGGGCCACACCGACGCCAGCGGCCGAGCCGAGGCAAACCTCAGGCTCTCCCAGGCCCGTGCCGATGCCGTCAAGCAGGCACTGGTCGACCGCGGCGTCACCGAGGGGCGCATCGAGGCCATCGGTTTCGGCGAGACCCGCCCCCTCGCCGGCAATGGGACCAAGGCCGGCAGCCTGCGGAACCGCCGGATCGAGGTCTATCTCATCGACGGCGCCAACTGACCGTTGCAGTTCCGGGGCCGTAGTTGCAGTTCCGGGAGCTCCGGATATATCTATTCCTATCCGCTCGTTTGATATGACTTTAGATTATGAAGTATTCGAGCAAGCGCTTACCCTACTTTATCGTCAGTTACTTGGATACGGAATATCCGGCGCTAACCTATCCGGCCACAATTCCAAGTCAGGATGATCTGATCATTATCCGGAGCCCCGGGAGGGGGCTCCGGGGACAGTTTCGCTAAGGCTGAGGGGGATAAGGAGTCACCATTTAGCTGACCCCGTGCAATGGCACCCGGCAATCTGTCCTCGGGGGGACCGTTTGCTAGGGCGGCCCCGCTTACGCGGCTCGCGCCGTTGGCCGGTGACCCCCTCGATCTCGGCATAGACGCGGTCGCTGCCGAGGGGCCGATGTCGGTTGAGGGCCAGTCGAAAATCGGCGGGCGGCGCGTCCTCCAATGCGATGAGCACCGGAGGGACCGAGCGTGCCTCTTGCCGCGTCAGGAGCAGATGGGCGTGATCAGTCATCGGCACGTAGGCGTGCAGGCGGCAGCGCTCCCGCCGCAGGGCCCCGTGCAGCCAGGGGAGATAGGCGTTGCCGGTCTTGTCGTCGAAGAACCAGGCGCCGCGGTTGTGGCCCCGCTGCGCGATACGCAGGGGCAGCCAGTCCAGATGGACGCGGGGACGGCGCGGCATGCCGATTGTTTAGGAAAAATCGCGCCTGAGAACCATCTAGCCGACTCCGCCCGCCCGCCGGAATAGGGCAGCTGCCCGCCCAAACGCCAATTCGGCGCCACGACTCGCGGCACGTTGCGTCGCGTCTTCCGGGAACGAAATCCTTGGGACAGGTCAGAGCCCATAGAGGGAAGCGTGGCGGCCCGGACTCCCCGGCGCCGGGGTCGGTCGGCAGGCGATGTCGGCTCGGTCGCCCAAGCCCGCTCGGCCCTGG
>JBGSOR010000102.1:0-6053 GCA_041738985.1 Chromatiaceae bacterium
CCAGGGCCAGGGTCATGGCCCCCAGGAAGGCCAAAAACCCGAGCGCGGCGGCCCCCGCGCCCGCCCCAAGCACCGCGTTCCCACCGCCCAGAATGCCCCAGGCCAGCAGGGCGGCCCCGGCACTCAACAGGAGATGGGTCCAGGGGGCGACCCAACGGACCCCGGGTACCGGCGCACCCGCGATCACCGGCAGCATCTGGAGCAGGGCCCCGCACTGGATCTGCCCGAGGAAGCCGATGGCAAGCAGATGGGTGACCGCTAGTGCGGCGGGGGTCCAGCGGGAGGCCATCACTGCCTCCCCCTGGAAGACCAGGAGTAGCCCGGCGGCCACGGCGAACCACGGGGCGGTGAGAAAGAGGCGCAGCGGCAGGTGGATGGGCGGGGCCTGCTCCAGGCTCAGGCCGGCGGTCGCGACCATGGCGTCTAGGGCCGCTGCGCCGCGCCCCCTCGGGCGGGCGGCTCCGGTTCGATGAGGATGCGCCAGTCACCCTCCTGACCGGACGCCTCCCAGCGATAGCCCAGGCGCCGCAGCAGGTCGTAGAGTGGAAAGGGCTGGCGGCGCAGGCGCAGCAACAGCCGATCACCCGGCGGCAATGTGCTCAGGGTGTCCAGGGTGCGCTCCAGGGGTTCCGGTGGAGGCAGTTCCGAGGCGTCCAGCAGATGGTCCATGGGAGCCCTTTTTATCCGGCCATCCGGGCCAGGCGGCCCAATAACTCCGGCGCCTGAGTTGCGAGCGTCTGGTCCGCGAGGGGATACAGGATGCCCTCCTCCTTGGCATTGTGCTGCTGAGTGGCCAGATGCAGCGTCTCCAGAATCCCCAAGCACTCGTCCCCATCCCGCGCCTGCACTGCGGCGAGCAGGTCCGTCTTTAACGCCCGCAACTGGCGGTGCTCCAGCCGCATCACCCCGGTGGGGCCGGCGGCCATGGGGACACGGGCCTCGAGACTGGGGAACAGGGTCTCCTCCTCGAACCGGAAGTGACCCTCTATGGCCCGCTCGAAGTCGAGGGCCTCGGCCCCGATGCGGTCCCAGTCGCGGCGGCCGGCGTCGGTCTCCACCAGGGCGAGCAGGCGGTCGCAGCGGCGATGATCCGCGGTCAGAGTGGCGAGGATCGATTCTGGCATGGCGGCCTCCGGAAGCTGGAATTGCTCGATTAGGTGTGGTTTCCGAGCCCTTGTACTACCGAACTACCGAGGCTCAGGACCCGGCAAGGGCGATGCGGCTCAGGCGGACAGGCGTCCCGACGTCGGTCATGGTCCAGACAGGAACCCAGGCCCGCCTTGACTTGAGTCAGATCCGCCACGGTCACGGCAGGCGCGTGGGGCTTATGTCCGCTTCGGCAACAACACGGAGGCCATCAAGGCCTTCATCCAGAGCCGTCCGGCCGACGGCATCCCGGGTCGGCGCAGTATGCCCCAGTTCAATCTCGCCCCCGATGCATTGGAGGCCATTGCCCAGTTCCTGAAATACGCCTCGCAGATCGACACCGCCGGCTGGCCGCCGAACAAGCAGGGCTGATCGCCGACACTCCGGAGCCTCATCAATGAAATACCAATCCCAGGGCGTTGCTCGACTCTATTTTATCGGGGCCATCGCGCTCTTTCTGGTCCAGATCCTGTTTGGCCTCATCATGGGCCTGCAATATGTCGTGGGTGACTTCCTCTTCCCCGAGATTCCCTTCAACGTGGCCCGCATGGTCCACACCAATACCCTGATCGTCTGGCTGCTGATGGGCTTCATGGGGGCGGCCTATTACCTGGTGCCTGAAGAGGCAGAGCGGGAGCTGGTGGCGCCCTGGCTCGCCACCCTGATGTTCTGGGTCTTTCTGGTCGCCGCCGGGGGCAGGTGGCCGGTTATTTGCTGGTGCCCTATGCGGGCCTGGCCAAGCTAACCATGAACGAGTTGTTGCCGACCATGGGCCGGGAGTTCCTGGAGCAGCCGACCATCACCAAGATCGGCATCGTGATCGTCGCCCTGGCCTTCCTGTTCAACATTGGACTGACCATCCTCAAGGGCCGTAAGACGGTGGTCAATCTGGTGCTGCTGATCGGCCTCGTTGGGCTCGCCGTCTTCTTCCTCTTCTCCTTCTACAATCCGACCAACCTGGTGCTCGACAAGTTCTACTGGTGGTGGGTGGTGCACCTCTGGGTGGAGGGAGTCTGGGAGCTGATCCTGGGCTCCATGCTAGTCTTCGTGTTGATCATAACGACTGGCGTGGACCGCGAGGTGATCGAGAAGTGGCTCTATGTGATCATCGCGATGACGCTCATCACCGGCATCATCGGTACGGGTCACCACTTCTACTGGATCGGTACGCCCGAGTATTGGCAGTTGTGGGGGTCCATCTTCTCCGCCATGGAGCCCATCCCTTTCTTCATGATGACGGTCTTCGCCTTCAATATGGTCAACAAGCGCCGGCGCAATCACCCCAACAAGGCCGCCGTGCTCTGGGCCCTGGGGACTGCTGTGATGGCTTTCCTGGGAGCGGGAGTCTGGGGTTTTCTGCATACCCTGTCGCCGATAAACTACTATACGCACGGCACCCAGATCACCGCCGCCCATGGTCATATGGCCTTCTATGGGGCCTATGTGTTGATCAATCTGACCATGATCTCCTACGCCATGCCCCTGATGAACGGCCGAATCGCCAACGGCATGCGCGCTCAGGTCCTGGAGATGTGGTCCTTCTGGTTGATGACTGTCTCCATGGTCTTCATTACCCTGTTCCTGACGGCCGCGGGTATCCTGCAGATCTTTCTACAGCGTTACAGGGACGCGCCCCTGCAGTTCATGGTCGCCCAGGACAAGATTGCGCTCTTCTATTGGATGCGGGAAGGTGCCGGGCTGGTCTTCCTGATCGGGCTGCTGGTTTATATCTGGAGCTTCGTTGTCGCCGCGCGGGAGCCCGGGATCACGGCGGCCGGGGCCGACGTTCGGATGGATACGGACAGCGCCGTTCGTGCGGCAGCCCTGCCCGCGGCCGGCTGATTGCACCAATCCAATGAAGTCCAAGGATCAGGGACGATCCAGGTTTCAGGTCCCGCAGTCGCGGGGCCTTTGCTTGGTGAGCTTCCCCGGAAGTCGGATTACGCTGCATTCACCCGATTTAGGTATCGCCGGGACTTGACCTCAATCAAATGATCTCTGACGTCAACGGCGCACGTTAGTAACTGCTGCAATACGTTAGGGATCATCCAATGACTGGCCTCGTGACCACACCGGCGGTAATGGAGGGCGAGGACCGCTATCCCCCAGGAGACCTGGCGATCTGGATCTTCATCCTGGCCGCGGTGGCACTCAAGGCCCGAACCGGCGGTTACAGCGCGGCGGAGCATACCGGAGTGGAGACCGGAGCCTCTTACTGGCACATGGTGGACCTGGTCTGGCTGATCCTGTTTCCCCTGGTCTATGTGATGCATTGAGGAGTCAGGCGCCATGCCATTCGCCATCCGCCCCTGCACCCGGGTCTTTTTGGTCCTCATCGCCCTAACCGGTATCACCTATGCGGTGGGTGAACTGGGGCTCGGCGGGCTCCCCGTGTCGTTATCAGTCCTCGGTCTCGCCCTGCTCAAGGGGTCCCTCGTCGGTGACTATTTCATGGGGCTCCAGGGTCTGCGCGGTCTTTGGCGGTGGGTGATCGTGCTGTGGCTGCTGCTACTCGGGGGACTCATCGCCCTGGCCTTCACCCTGACGTCGTGATACGCCAGGCGGCGATTTGACTCAGGTTAAGGAGCGCCGGCCAGTGATGGCGGACCATCGGGAGGCTCGCTGGCCGGCACGACACCGGGCTCCGGCGGGTCGACTCAGCACACCAAGACCTTCAGGAGGCCCTCACCATGCGCTATACCCCCATTCTGGCCGGTGCCCTGGCCCTTGCCACCGGTCTGGCCCAGGCCGCGACACCAGCCGGACGCCTGAGGACACGGGGTCAGGTCTCACACGTAACAGCCGCTGTGCAGGGTGAGACCTGCCCTAGTCGTGGATGCCCCCAGTCGTGGTAACTGGCCGGAACTCTGCTTCGCGAGTCTCGCGATGGGGTCCGCCTTGGCCAATTGGCCGCTCGACCTCCGCCAGTGTTCTTGCGTGTGGCGCCTATCGGTGGGGTCCGCTGCGTCGTCGCGGGTCTCGGGAAGCAGGGCTTTCAGAGCTGGGGTAACGAAGCTGGAGCTTCGCTACCAGGAAAAAGGGTCCCAGGGGGTTAGGGCAGCAGGTCTTTGACCAGGATGCTCTGCGCCGAACCTTCAGCCGAGATCGGCCCGTCCGCCGCCAGGATCCATCGCTGCGCATAGCCGCTGTGCCCCGGCTTGCGGCACAGCTCGAGTGTCTCCGCCGTCAGGTCCAAGATCCAATACTCCGGGATGCCGGCACGGGCGTAGGCGGCCAGCTTCTGGCCGCGGTCGTAGGCGAGCGTGGTGTCGGAGACCTCGCAGACGAGCAGGGCGCGACTGGGGTGGGCGTCGCGATAGTCGCGCGGGTTGCCGGGCACCACGGCCACATCGGGCTCTGGCTCGGAGCGGTCATCCAGGCTGAAGGGGAGTTGCACTCGCACCGTGGCCCCTGGGCCGAAGAGGGTCCGCAACGCTTCAGCGACCAGCGTGACCCCCGTGGCATGCCGGCTTTTCTGCGGTGCCATGTCGATGATCTCCCCGTCCATTAGTTCCAGGCGATCTTCGGGTCCGAAGACGCCGGCCTCCGTCATCCGTTCGAATTGGACCCGACTGAATCGGTGCCTGGGTAGGTCCAAAACAGCGCTCATGTGTAGCCCCGGCGGTATCTCATGGTGGCTGCTTTATAGCTCATGGCGCGGTGCATCGGTAGCTCTGCATCGGAGATGCATGGGCGTAAGTCCAGCAGAGAACCAGGGCCAAGCAGAGAACCAGGGCCAGACCACGGTTTCTGGCAGGCAAGGCGGGTCCCGCATACCAAGGGTATCGGTCACTGACCCTAACGTGGTCCGGTCGGCTCTGGATGACGCTTCGCGGCCTGGGACCTACAGGGTGCCGTTGGCCAATTGCTCGCGCACGAAGGCGTCGGTGCTCGGGTCTTGTGCCAATGCCTGGATCAGGCTCCGGGTCGACTCCACGCGGTCGATTGACTCGGCGGTGCGCAGAGCGTAGCCCATCGCCTGCCAGACATCCCGGGCCTCAACTCATAAGCACTGGCCCGCGGCCATCCAACCCAGGGCCGCGGTCGCCGCCTCCAAGGCGAAGGCCGACTCGTGGTCCAGATGGTCCCGGGCCGCCCGCAGCAGGGTGCCAAAGTCCACCGGGGAGCCCCGAGCCAGGTCGATGGCCAGGTCCAGCAGGCCCAGGGTCTTGGCGGTGGCGAACCACTTGCCTTCCGCGCCCGGAGTTCCTGCGATGAGGGCGTCGAGGATGGCCCGCTGGGCCTACGCCCCGTACTTCTTCTTGATCGCCCGAAACGTCGACAATTGGGAACCGGCCCTCGGCGAGGGAGGCTCGGCGGGCGGTCGAGCCAGCGCTCCAGGGTCGGCCCGTCGGCGGGGGCGGCGAGCAGGATGTCGATGAGCTCGGGCACTGTCTTGCCAACCGCGTTGCCCAGGGCGCCCGAGGAGCTGTCGATCCACTGGAGGGCATGCCAACAGCCGTTCCATCAGCGGGACCGCCCCCTCGGCCGCGAGCGCCGGGTCCGTGCTGTTTGGGCAGATCGAATCCTGACCGCCTCTCGCTCACCCGAGGCGCTTGCGGAAGGTCTCGATTGACGGCGAGAGCTGGAGCGGATTCGAGGCGAAAGCGGCGAATCCGTGGTGGCGGTAGGAGGCTGAGCCCTCCAGCGGGGGCGAGACCCCGCGTCGGTGATGCCCCATCCTCACATTAATCCTCCCCGGGGGAGGCGACTTCTATCCTACGGCAGGCGACCTGACTCCCGCGCCGGCAGATAGCGCCGCCCGAGCCGTTCCGCGAGGGCGTCGAGCCGCGCATCGATTGACGCCGCCTGCCGCGTGCGGAGCAGTACTTCGAGTGCTTCGCGCTGCTCGGCGAGCACCGCGAGCAGGTCCGCGCGCATCTCCTCGCGAAAGCGTACCTCGTCGA
>JBGSOR010000125.1:0-2849 GCA_041738985.1 Chromatiaceae bacterium
CGGCTGAGGCCGGCGCAGGGGACCTCGTCGGCCTTGCGCCGGGCCGGCAGGGTGCAGACGGACTCGGCCTGGGTGTCCGCGAGGCGCCTAATGGTCAGCATATTGGCGACGAAGAGGCCGATGCCGACAGCGGCGATCAGGTCGACGAAGACGGTCAGGGCAATGACGCCGTACATGATGGCGGCGCCCTTGAGCGACACCCGATGGGCGCGGCTCAGGAAACGCCAGTCGATGATGTCGATGCCGACCTTAACGGCGATGCCGGCCAGGACGGCCAGTGGGATCATCGCGGTGAGGCCGCCGGCCCATATCACCACCACGGCGAGGATGGCGGCGCGGGTCAGGCCCGAGAGCGCGGTGCGTCCCCCGGCCTGGATGTTGACCACAGTGCCCATGGTCGCGCCAGCCCCAGGCAGGCCGCCGAAGAGCCCGGAGACCAGGTTGCCGATGCCCTGACCCATCAGCTCCTTGTCCGCCGCCACCGGTTTGCGGGTCAGGCTGCCAGCGATCACTGCCGTCAGCAAGGCGTCTACGCAGCCGAGCAGGCCGAGCACCGCGGCATCGACCACGATGGTCTGCCATTGGTCCAGCGTGAACACCGGCAGGTGCAGCGACGGCAGTCCACTGGGGATGGCCCCGATGCGCCGGATGTCCTGGTCCCCCAGCCACAGGACCGCGAGCAGGGTGCCCACGACCAGGGCCAGCAGTTGCGGGGGCAGGTAGCGCTTCAACTGACGCGGCAGCAGGAACAGGATTGCGAGCGTGAGACCGGCGAGGGCGGCCTCCTGGGGTCGATGGCGCGGATCAGGTCCGGCAGGGCCTGCAGGGCGCCCGGGACGCCGCCGCCCGGGGCGGCATGCCCGAGCAGGCCCGGCAGCTGCAGGATGATCAGGATGAAGCCGATCCCGGACATGAAGCCCGAGATGACGATGTAGGGCATCATCGTGATGTAGCGCCCCAGCTTTATAGCCCCGAAGGCGATCTGGAACAGGCCTGCCAGCATGACCACCGTAAAGGCCATGGCCAGGCCCTGCTCGGGGTCGGCGGCCACCAGGGTGGCGACTACCGCCGTGAAGACGACCGTCATGGGTCCGGTCGGCTCGGAGATCAGGGTCGGGGTACCGCCGAATAGAGCGGCAAAGAGCCCGATCAGCACCGCGCCGTAGAGCCCCGCCTCCGGGCCGGCCCCGGAGGCGACACCGAAGGCCAGCGCCATGGGCAGGGCGATGACCGCGGCGGTGACCCCGCCGAAGAGGTCGCCGCGCAGATTGTCGAAGCGGATTTCATTCAGAACCGGCATCTGGGCTCAACCGTGCAGATCGACTGGGCAGCTGTACATGAGCAGACCATAGTCACGGTCATAGGCCGCCCGGAGCTCGTCGACGATCCGCGCGCATTGATCGCCGTCGGCGACGATATCGACGCGGATGTTCCCCTCCTTGCGCCAGTTGCCGGTGCGCAGTCCGTGGGTGCCGAGGCCGCGGGCCTCGGAGATGGTGTAGCCGATGACACCGAGCCGCTTGAAGTCATCGATCAGGCTGTTTTCCAATATCACTTCGGTAATGATGGTCAGCAGTGTTTTCGGTTGGGCCGTCATGTTGCGGATCCTCCCAGGCCGTGGAAGAGCCCGGCCAGCCAGAAATAGATGGGCAGGCCGAAGAAGATGTTGAATGGAAAGGTCACGCCCAGGGCGGCGCCAATGGACAGGGCCGGATTGGCCTCCGGGACGGCGATGCGCATGGCGGCGGGGGCGGCGATGTAGGAGGCGCTGGCGTACAGTGTGGCAAGCAGCAGCGTGCCGCCTAAGGACAGACCGAGCAGCGTGCCGGTCAGGGCGCCGATCACCGCGGCCACCAGGGGCATGACCACGGCGAAGCCCAGCAGGAAGGCGCCATAGGTCTTGAGCTCGGCGATGCGGGTGGAGGCGACCAGCCCCATCTCCAGCAGGAACAGGGCCAGCATGCCCTTGAACAGGTCGAAAAAAAGGGCATCCAGGGGCTTGATCCCCTCCGGCCCTGCGACAAAGCCGATGATCAGGCCCCCGGTCAGCAGCAGGATGCTCTTGCCGAAGAAGACCTCGTGCAGCATCTTGCCCCAGCGCACCGCACCGCTGCCGTACTTCGCCAGGATCACGCCAATGATCAGGGCCGGCATCTCCAGCAGGACAAGGAAGACGATCAGGTAGCCCTCGTACGGGATGGCGCGCTTGCTGAGAAAGGCCACGGCCACCGAGAAGGTCACGACGCTGACCGAGCCATAGTGGCCGGCGATGGAGCCGGCGTCAGCCCGCGACAGGCCGCCCAATGAGCGCAGCGCGGGAAAGGCGATCAGCGGAATGGCGGCGGCCACGACCATGACCACCAGGCTGACCAGGGCGATCTCACCCAGCGGATGCTCGGCCAGCTTCACGCCCCCCTTGAGCCCGATGGCCAGCAGCAGATAGATGGACAAGAATTCGTAGATGCTGCCCGGGATCTTGAGGTCCGAGCGCAGCAAACCCGCCGCCGCGCCCAACACGAAGAAGAAGACGACTGGTTCGATGATCACCGCGTCAGGCTCAAATACAGGGCCGGGAGCTTTTCGGGCAGCCGGGCGACGTGGTCGAGCACCATATAATTGCGGGCGCCGAAGATGCGCGAGACATAGTCGTCGGCGTGCGGGTCCAGGCTGACGCAGAAGGTCTGGATACCGCGCCGGTGCAACTCTTCCACCGCCTTGCGGGCGTCGTGGCGCAGGTATTGCGGGTCGCGCACGTCGTTGTCGGCGGGCGCGCCGTCGGTCAGCACCAGGAGCAGTCTCTGGTGGCTCGGCCGTCGTGCCAGCAGCGTGCCCGCGTGGCGCAACGCCGT
>JBGSOR010000146.1:0-7506 GCA_041738985.1 Chromatiaceae bacterium
TCCGGCACAAACCCCGGCGCCGCGCTACCGGCCGCCCCGCCGGGTGCCGTGGCCCTGTTGAATCGGTATCTGGGCGAGATCGGGATCGCGGAGCGCTATGCGCCGCCCAAGGGGCCGAAGTCCAAATCCGGCGCGCCGGAGGAGCGTCGCTGGGAGCTGAACGATCGGGTCCGGCATCGCGTCTTCGGCGATGGATACGTCGTCGGCTTTATCGATCGGGATATCCTCGATATCGACTTCCAAGGGCAGCGCCGGTCGATCAAGCTCGGGGTGGTCCCCTTGGAGTGGATCCCCTGAGGGCTCGGCCTGATGAACGGCGACATCGGCATCGCCCTTGTCCGGCCCGGCGGTGCTGGAGACGAACTGCCTCTGCGTGTCGCCTTTCCCGCTGGCGATGGCCGCGACGCCATCAAATAGGTCCTGCCGAGTCGCCTCCAGGCGGTCGAGACCTTCTATGCCCTCACCGTGCACAAGTCCCAGGGCTCGGAATTTACCCACGCGGTCCTCGTCTTGCCCGACACGCCGAGCCCGGTTCTGACCCGCGAGCTCCTCCATACGGGCATCACCCGTGCCCGCGCCCATCTGACCCTGGTCCGTCCCGGCGACGATAAGATACTGGGCGAGGCGGTCGAGCGTCGGGTGTCGCGTGCGAGCGGTTTGATGGAGAAGCATGCAGGGCGGGATGGGTAAGGGCAGCGAGCAACACATACCCGCGGCCCGACCCACAAACAGCGCGATTTCCGATCCGTGTAACCGTGCAAGATCCCCACAAACCCGCGCGGTTCCCGGTTTGCGTCCGGTAAACCGGTACGCTATGGGTCAGGGCGGCAGAGACGCTCAGGGCGCTCGTCGGTACACCAAGACGCATTGTGGCGTCCTCTCGATCTTATGCCGACATCGCCTCAGTCTGCCCATAGGGACCCAAGCCGGCAGTTTTTCAACCCGGTCCAGGCGGGCCGTGTCGGGGGACAACACCTCGCAGACCCAGTCCAGGGCCAGCTCGAACCAGGCGGGCAGGCGCACCCGCCGCCAACCGGCCAGGTCGGGCACCAGGACCTGGGGGCCGAGATGCAGCTCCGGCTCATCCAGGATCCACCAGCCGCCGGGGCCGCCGTCGCCTTCGCGAAAGGGGGCCCCCAGCTTGTTGCCGAGCATGGAGCTGGCCAGCAGGTGCCGAGGCGCGGGTCGAGGGTGGGTGACCAGGCGCCCGTTGACGATCTCGGCGACCAAGTGCGGCGGGACCTGCAGCAGATCCTCGTAAGTGGCGAGACGCGGCGCGGCTTGGGGCATGGCGGACGCTCGACGGAAAGGGCCTTGCGGGGCAGTCTAGCAGGGTCTCCGGACGGGAGTATGAGTTGCTCCCTCCCGAACGTTTGAGCCGCAGGTTGCCGTTTGGCAGAAGATTTCGCCGGCAGGAGTCAACGGGCACCGGAAAACGCTACCGCTTCGGCACCTGGCGCTCCCGAAGCGGATCTCGATGGCCTCGATGGGGTTCGAGAAGTCGTCGTCACCCTCGGGTAGGGTGATGACGCAAGGCTGGTGATCCGGCAGCACCACCCAGGCCTCGATCGCAAAGGGTCGCTCCGTCGCGTGCGCCGCACCGCCTCGCGCAGGACGTCGATATAACGCACCAGCAGATCGGACCGCCGTTCCAGCAGATTGACCGTCAAGAAATAGGTCCCGCCAGGCACGCGGTAACGGCGATAGTCCGGCATGGCCCCTGATCGCCAGTCTCGGCGGATGCCCGCAGGGCGATCCGCCATTTGTCGACCCATCGAGATGGCGGAACCGCTGTCGCGTTCCGTCCTTGTATCTACGCGGGCAATTAGAGAAGCAGCGGCCATGCTCAGGCGAGCGAAACCCTCTCCGCCATCCGCTGTCGCTCCATGGTTTGCAACAGCTCGATCGGTCGCAGGCCCGTGGCGAGCCCCCAGTCCCGGGCCAACTCGTCATAGCCGGGAGACGGGCGGCCCGGTGCCGGGGGATAGAATGTCAGATCGGGCCGCCGGCCGCGCTGGCAGGCCGGACGCAGGCGCTCGGCGCATTCCGACAGCACCTCGGCCCGGTCCCGATCGCTGGCCAGGGTCGCGGCCAGCGTAAGCCAATAGCCGGCCCGACAGGCCGACGCGCCATCCAGGCCATCCGCACCGTCCGCGGCGACGGACAGGCGAGGACACCAGCCGTCGAGCATCTCGCGGGTCAGCCGCGCGACCTCCTGCTGGAGCGCTCGGGTATCGGTGCGCGTTCGTTGCCGACAGATGGCCAAGAATCTGTCCTGGCACCGATCGGACCTCATGATGCAGAGCGCAGACCCGAGCTCGGCCTTGCCGACTCGATCCATCCGATCACCTCCTCCATATTGTGTACAAGAAACGTCGTGCTGCCGACGTAGTAAGACAACGCCTCCTCGGCCAACGCGCGGAAGGCTGCGGCATCGACCAGCAAACCGCGCTCGATCAGCAGTCGGATATCGGAACGGTCGTTGTCCGCGAACCGGGCGAGCTTGCTGATCGCCAGGTCTGCGGGGGCCAGCACGTACAGCCGCAACCGTTTCGGATGCTGCCAGTCCAGCGGCAGCGCCCGCCCGGCATAGTCGGGATGCAGCAGACCGAAGACTGGCGAATAGTTGTAATCGAAGCAGAGCGAGCGCGGTCTACCCTGCTCGTCGCGCCAGCCGATCACGAGATCCTGGGGGACCAAGACCCGGTGGGAGAAGATGCTGTCCACGTCGTGCGACACCCGCTCGCCGGTCAATGCATGCACGGCAACCCCGCCCGCGAGGTAAACCCTGACCGGCTCCGGAAGCCCATCCGGCAGCGTATCGGCGATCGTCGCGAACATCCGCCGCACGGCGTCCATGAAGGCCGTATCGCGGATCGGGACAATCTTCCCGTCGTTGTAGTCTTCGTCGAGCATGGGTGTCGCCGCAGGGCATGGACGAGGCAAGCATAGCGCCCCAGCGGAAATGTCTGCAAAGCGCCCGCGTAGCGCGCGGGCGACCGCTCGCCTGAGCCGGAAGCGCGATGCTTGACACTGGCGGCGAATCCTTCGCCCCGTCAAGCGCCTTCTCGACTCGCCGCCCTGCGGTCCGCCGGAGACTTTCGGCCGCCACCGATTGCGGCTTCGCGCAGTGGAGCCGAGTGCGGGCGGGCGCGCTCGGACCCCGACGGGCAAGGATGCGAACGGCCCGACCGCCGGGGAGCAGGGGGGAGCTTCCGCTGTCACCGCGTGAGCTCTGGCTCCCTATCCTTTCCCTGTGGGGCGGATGCTGTGGGGCCGATGCTGTAGGGCGGATGCCCACAGGGCGATCCGCCACCCCGTCCCCGCCGGGATGGCGGAAGAAATGGCGGAACCGCTATTGCGTTCCGCCTTACGCGATCAGGGATTCGTTACCCCTCGGAGGTACAAGGTGTCGGGCGAAATGTCGATCTCATCTGTCCAAGCGACAGTGCCCAGGACCACATGAGCCTTCATGAACAGCGCACCTTCGGCGAGCGGAGCAAAGGCCGGATAGTCTAGGTATGGCCGCATGTCGAACACGCGTTTCTCGCCATTCGCGAAATCGGTTTCGAGATGGAAGTTCGGGAGTGGTTTAACACTGACCACGTCGGGCGTCATCGCAAGCTCCTCAGCGCAGCGGGTCAATCTTGAAGGGTGTCTGCCCGCTGGCGGCCAGCGTCCAGTCGGCCATCAGCTCATCCCGGTGAAGCTCGATCCAGGCTTGAACGAGCTTCATCTGACGAGACGGCAGGGCACCTTCCATCACATCGCCTTCTGGAACGCCGAGCACAACCCTAAACTCGTTGTAACGGACATGAATGTGCGGAGCATGGTGCTTTTCGACGTCCAATGCGTACATGGACACGAGAATGCCGTAGAACATGCTGATGGTAGGCAAAGCCAAAATCCCTCGTGGGTCAGCACTTGGCGCACGCGCTCATGCACAGGCGGTCAACGGCTCCAAGCCGCACTCGGCCGACCTAGCCGGCGCGGGACGAGCATCGAAGTGTCCACCCCTGTGCCGCAAGGGTCAAGGCCCGCGCCCAGCGGGCGCGGCGCAGCCGCGACATGCCGCGCCGTGCCCGCGGTCACCTCAGCCCCTTGGAGGCGCTCCAGGACTGGCATCGAAAGAGGCCGAAGCGGTTCGTCTCGAAAGCCGACAATCCCCCGGGTCTTGGCAAATAGGTCGCGCCCGGCGCCCGAAACCGCTGATCGCGGGCTAAACGTTCCACCTGACGCGTCATGCTCAATTGCCAAGGGTTGACCAACCGCGGACAGCCCATGGCAGGATCGCGGCGCGACTTCCTCCCGAACGGGGAGCGCCGCATCCCCGTGCGGCGAGTCCGCGGCGCGGCACGGAAGGAGGAACGGGCATCGCCGCCCATCGAGTCCGGGCTTGCAGGACCCCGTGATAGCATATACGCTGTCACTCATGATCCCGCTCGTGATCGATACCAACGTCTTCGTCTCCGCGCTACGCTCCGGCGGCGGCACCTCCCGCGAGGTCCTGCGGCGAGCACTTCAGAGACGCTACCAACCCCTATTCGGCAATGCCCTGTGGCTCGAGTATGAGGACCTGCTTGGCCGGCCCGTATGGACCGATGCCACCACCGCGGAAGAGCGAGTGCAGGTCTTGGCCGCCCTGGCGTCGGTCGGGCGCTGGGTCGCCGTGTATTACGGCTGGCGCCCGAATCTTCCGGATGAGGGAGACAACCATCTAATCGAACTAGCCATCGCCGGTGGTGCCCGAGCTATCGTCACCCACAACGTGCGCGACCTGCGCCACGGCCAACTGCTCTGGGAGCGACTGCGGATACTGACCCCGCGAGAATGTCTGGAGGAAATGCAATGAGCACCATGACCATCCGCTTGCCCGAGGACACGGCGGAGCGCCTCAAGCGCCTAGCGCGCAGCCGGGGCCTGAGCCTGAACAAGCTGATCGAGGAGTTGAGCATCCAGGCCCTGGCCGTTTCGGACACCGAAACCCGCTTCCGGGTCATGGCAGCCCAGGGTTCGGTGGAGCAGGGGTTGGCCGTGCTGGATCGGCTCGATGCCGCGGATCGGGATGCCGCTGGCCCAGATTCATAGGTTAGGCCGGCGGTACCCAGGCGACGCCAAGCACCTTCGGGACAGGCTGCATCCCCTGTCCCGCCTCCAGCCAGGCTTTCGCGTCGGAACCGCAGTACGCAACGCAGACCCTGCGCAACGATTCATGACCCTGCGCCGCACTTCCGCGCGCTCCTCGCGGGATAGCGTCGGCCATGACCTTCGGAGACAATCCGCAAATGCCTCACCGGGTTTGACCGATTCTACTTAAGCGATAGAGATTTTCGGCTTCTTGTTTCCGATGATTTGGAAATTTTCGGCCAGAAGCGTTCGGAGTTGCGGGGCGAACGCATCCAGCTCGGAGAAGAACGTCTTGCAGGCGTCTCGGAACTCGCCGAACGATTCGTAATAGCGGTTGTAAAGCACCTGGCGTTTGAAGAACTTCCAAAAGCGCTCGATTAAATTGAGATTCGGAGAATACGTCGGCAGCGGCACGAGTTGTATTCGCGAGGTTGCGAGAAACTCGGCAACGGTCTTGGATTTGTAATAGCGGGCGTTATCGCAGAACACGAAGATCGTTGGGGCGGTCGGATTGGCTTGTTCCAACTGCCGCAATAAGGCGATGGTGGACACGGCATCGATGGTTTCGTCGAACCGGGTCTCCGCGCTCAGCGCCTGAACATTGATCGCGCCGTTGATGTTCAGCCGGCCCGTGTTGCTGTGGATCGGATGCTCCTTCCCGCGCTTGATCCAACCGCAGCCGATGACCGGGTTGTGCTGCGGATGGGTCGCATCCATAAAATAGATGACGTCGTCGTCGGCTTTTTTTTTCTTGATTTTTTCGTACTTCTCGACGAATGCCTCTTGAACCTCCGGGTCGGGGTGCTTACCGGGTTCGAGTTTGGCTTTCTTGTACACGTAGCCCAACCGGTGGAGCACCGCGGTCATGCCGCTCGCGGTGTAGCGCACTCCCCAGCGCTGCTCGACCCAGCGGGCGACCGACTCGGCGGTGAGATGCAGGCGACCTTGCAGATGCGCGTCCAACTCCGCCAACTGCGTGGCGTCGAGCAGGGCTTCGCTTCCCACATAGCTCATCCGCAACAACCCGTCGAGCCCGCCCTTCTTGTAGCGCTTGAAGAAGTCGCGCGCGGTGTCGGGATCGATGAGCAAGGCATCGGCGACATCGGCGGACGTGCGACCCCTGCCGAGCAAGATCACGGCATTGATCCGATAGGTGTAGCGGCCCACAAACATCCGGGGCCCGACCCACAAACATCGCGATTTCCAGCCCAGATTAGCTGCAAATAATGGGGGTCTCGGACCCAGATTATTTGCAAATGAGCCCGCATTAGCTGCAAACAGCCCGCAAACATCGGTGCCGGCCCAGATTATCTGCAAACGGCGCTGGCGCCTTTTTTCACCAAAGGGTTGACGCTGACCGGCCCCGCTGCCCGAGGGGATCAACCGCCGCCGCACGGCCATCCATGACCCAGGTAAGACCCACCCTCGCCAGCGCGGCGAGCGGGCGCGGCCCGGCTGCCCCTGAATGGGGCTGCACCAGCCGACCGCCGCCGGTCCGCCAAAACGAGGGTTTTTCCGGACCATCAGCAGACCGCCAGTGCCACCCTACTGCACCGCCTGAAACCCCGGTCTCACGGTCCGGATAACCGGTTGTGGAAATCTGCGACCGCTTTTCCTAAGCTACGACGAGTAAATCAAACCACCAGCCCCTTGCGGAGCGGCAGATGGACATCGGCTATGCCCGTGTCAGCACCAAAGACCAGAGCCTGGACCTGCAGGTCGACGCCTTGCGCCGCGCCGGGTGCACGAAGGTCTACCAGGAGGTCGTCAGCGGCGCCAAGGTCCAGCGTCCGGTCCTCGATACCCTGCTGGGCGAACTGCGCCCGGGCGACGTGCTGGTGATCTGGAAGCTCGATCGCCTCGGGCGCTCGCTGCGCCACCTGGTCGAACTGGCCGGCGTCCTGCTGGCGCAGCAGGTCGGGCTCAAGAGCCTCAACGACCCGCTGGACACCACCACCTCGCAGGGCCGGCTGGTGTTCAATCTGTTCGCCTCGCTGGCAGAGTTCGAACGGGATCTCATCCGCGAACGCACCCAGGCTGGGTTGGTCGCCGCGCGTGCCCGCGGTCGCCTGGGCGGACGCCCCAAGGGCCTACCACCGGAGGCCGAGAAGACCGCCTGCGCCGCCGAGACCCTTTACCGCGAACGCCGCCTGTCGGTGCGCGAGATCGCCGCGCAGCTGGGCATCGCCAAGAGCACCCTCTACAACTACCTGCGCCACCGTGGGGTGCCGATCGGCACCACGGGTCCGGCCGCGCAGGGCCGTTAGGGTGCCGCCCGGGAGTTGCCGTCGATGACGCGTCACCAACTCCCACCGGAAGCCCTGCTGGACCTGCGCCGCCGGCGTGCCGGCTTGGCGCCGCGCAGCCCGGAGCGTCGGG
>JBGSOR010000156.1:0-6499 GCA_041738985.1 Chromatiaceae bacterium
GCTCCAGCTCGACCCCGAGCCAGCCGCCGCGCCAGCCACGGCCCAGGTCCGCCTGACCATCCTCTACGCCTCCCAGACCGGCAATGCCCGCTCCGTGGCGGAGTCCCTGGGGCGCCAGGCGGCGGCCCGGCATCTGGTCCATCGAGTGGTCTCCGTCGCCGACTATCGGCCCCGGGACCTGACCAAAGAGCGCGTGTTGCTGCTGGTGGTCAGCACCCAGGGCGAGGGGGAGCCCCCGGAGTCCGCCCGGGAGCTCTATCGCTTCCTCCACGGCAAAGGCGCGCCGAGCCTATCGGGCCTGGTTTACGGGGTCTTCGGTCTGGGGGACTCCAGCTACGCGCATTTCTGCAAGACGGGCCAGGACTTCGACCAGTGTCTGGCGGAGCTGGGCGCCCGGCGGCTGCTCGAACGGGTGGATGCGGACCTGGACTTCCGGCCCGTCTCCGAGGGCTGGTTCCCGGCCGCCCTGGAACGTGTCGAGGCGGAGCTGCCGCCCACTGGCCAGCCCCGGGATGCGGAGGTGGTGCCGATCCGCCCGCCGGCCCCGGTGCGTCACGATCGGGACAACCCCTTCCGGTCGACCGTGCTGGATAACCGCCCCATCGTCACCCGGGATGCGGTGGCGGGGGTCCGGCATCTGGCCTTGGGTATCGATCCCCGCGCGATCTCCTACGCCCCGGGCGACTCTTTGGGCGTCCGGTTCCGCAACGATCCGGCCCTGGTCGCGCAGATCCTGGTCGCCACCGGACTGAAGGACGATGCGGAGGTTGCCTTAGGTGGCGACCGCCTTGACCTGGCCGAGGCCCTGACCGCCCGTCTGGAGCTGACCAGGCTCCACCCGACCGTGGTTGCCGGCTGGTCCAGGCTCGTCAACAGCCCGAAGCTCTCCGCCCTGGTCCAGGACCGGGATGTCCTGCGCGCCTGGTGCCAGCGGCATCAGGTCATCGACCTGGCGACCCAATACCCGGCTCGACCCGAGGCGCGGCAGCTGGCCGGGCTGCTGCAGCCCATCCAGCCCCGGCTCTATTCCATCGCGTCCTCCCAGGCAGAGACCGAGGACGAGGTGCACCTGACGGTGAGCACCCTGAGGTTTCGGGTGGACGGTCAAGACCGACTGGGCGGGGCCTCCGGGTTCCTGACGGAGCGGGTGGGGGAGGGCGATTCCCTGGACGTCTTTGTGGCAGAGAACCCCGGTTTCCGGCTCCCGGAGGACGGGGACGTGCCCATCGTCCTGGTCGGTGCCGGGACCGGCGTCGCCCCCTTCCGTGCCTTCCTCCAGCACCGTGCCGCCCGGGGCGACCGCGGCCGCAACTGGTTGGTCTTCGGCAACCGTCACTTCCAGCGGGACTTCCTCTATCAGGCGGACTGGCTGAGGTTCCGCAAGACGGGGCTGCTCCATCGCTTCAGCCCCGCCTTCTCCCGCGACACCGAGCAGCGGGTCTATGTCCAGGACCGCCTGCGTACCGAGGGGGCCGAACTGTGGCGCTGGCTCTCGGAAGGGGCGCGGATCTATGTCTGCGGAGCCATCGCCATGGAGGCGGCGGTGCGGGAGTCCATCGGCGCCATCGCACGAGACCATGGGGGCCTGAGCGAAGAGTCGGCCCTGGAATTCGTCGAGACCCTGCGCGAAGACGCGCGCTACCTGCGGGATACCTACTGATGAATGCGCCTTTGCCGCCACAGGTCCATGAGAACGAGCTCATCAAGGCCCGCAGCCGCTACCTCCGCGGCACCTTGCGGGAGAGCATCGCTGACGAGCTGACGGGCGCCCTGGCGCCGGCGGATGCGCAGATCTGCAAGTTCCACGGCTTCTACGAGCAGGACGACCGAGACCTGCGCCAGGAGCGAGCCGACCGCTTCCTGGAGCCCCATTACGACTTCATGCTGCGGGCGCGCCTGCCGGGCGGGGTCTGCACCCCGGCCCAGTGGCTGGCCATCGACGGGGTGGGGCGGGAGCTGGGCAATGGGACCATCCGGCTCACGACCCGGCAGACCTTCCAGTTTCACGGCATCCTGAAGCGGAACCTCAAGCCACTGATCCAACGGATCAATCAGGTCATGATCGACTCGATCGGGGGCTGCGGGGACGTGAACCGCAATGTGCTGTGCAACCCCAACCCGGTGGAGTCCAGCCTCCATGCCGAGGTCCATGGCTGGGCGCGGCGCCTCAGCGAGCACCTGCTCCCACGCACCCGGGCCTACCACGAGATCTGGCTGGACGGGGAGCCGGTCGAAGGCGGCGAGCCCGAGCTCGAGCCGATCTATGGCGAGACCTATCTCCCTCGCAAATTCAAGACGGCGGTGGCCGTCCCGCCCCACAACGATGTGGACGTCTACACCAACGACCTGGGCTTCGTTGCCATCGCCGAAGGGGACAGGCTTCTTGGGTTCAACTGCCTGGCGGGCGGTGGCATGGGTACGACCCATGGGGACACCAGCACCTATCCGCGCCTGGCGGACACCCTGGGGTTCGTGGCCCCGGATCAGGTCCTGGCTGTCGCCGAGGCGGTGGTTACGACCCAGCGGGACTTCGGTGATCGGGTCAGCCGTCGGCACGCCCGGCTCAAGTACACCATCGATCGCATGGGGCTCGACGCCTTCAAAGCGGAGTTGGAGCGGCGCGCGGGCCTGCGCTTCGCGCCCGCCCGGCCCGTGACCTTCACGGATCAGGGGGACCGCTACGGTTGGGTGCACGGGACAGACGGACGCTGCCACCTCAGCCTCTACCTGGAGAACGGCCGCGTCGCCGACCTCCCGGATGCACCGCTGATGACCGGTCTGCGGGAGATCGCCCAAATCCACCAGGGGGACTTCCGCATCACGCCCAACCAGAACCTGATCGTCGCGGGCGTCCCGGCCCGTCAGCGCAAGCGCATCGAGTCCATCGCCCGCGCCCACGGGCTGCTGGCGGACGGCCGCACCCCGATCCGGCTCGGCGCCATCGCCTGCGTTGCCTTGCCGACCTGCCCTCAGGCGATGGCGGAGGCCGAGCGCTATTTCCCGAGTCTTCTGGATCGTATCGAGGGTCTGGCCGCCCGCCATGGGATTGGCGATGTCCCGCTGGTCATCCGCATGACCGGTTGCCCCAACGGCTGCGCCCGACCCTTCGTGGCTGAGGTGGGCCTGGTCGGCAAGGCCCCGGGTCGCTACAACCTGATGCTCGGGGGCGACGGCGTGGGGCTGCGAGTCAACCGGCTCTTCGGGGAGAACCTCAACGAATCCGAGATCCTTGCCGCCCTGGACGAGGTCTTCCGGCGCTTCGCGGCGGAGCGGTGCCCAGGCGAGGGACTCGGCGATTTCAGCATCCGCGCGGGACTCGTGAAGCCCGTCTTGAATCCGGTGGAGGATTATCATGACCGTCCCTGATCCGAGCCCTTCCCTCGTTCCGGATGACCCCGATGCACTGGCTCGGGCCAACGAGCGCCTGGCAGGGCTGGATGCGCGCGAGCGCGTCGCGTGGGCCATGCAGAACCTTCCCGGCCGCCATCTGCTCAGCTCCAGCTTCGGCATCCAGGGGGCGCTGATGCTCCACCTGGCGACCTGCGTGGCACCGGAGATCCCGGTCGTGCTGGTGGACACGGGTCACCTGTTCCCGGAGACCTATCGATTCATCGACGAGCTGACCGAGCGTCTTGGCCTCAATCTGCACGTATACCGCGCCCAGACCTCTCCGAGCTGGCAGGAGGCCAGACACGGACGGCTCTGGGAGCAAGGACTTGAAGGCATCGCACTCTATAACCGGATCAACAAGGTCGAGCCCATGCAGCGGGCACTCAAAGACTTGGAAGCGGGCACCTGGCTCGCCGGGCTGCGGCGCCAGCAGGCGGATACCCGCTCGGCCCTGCCGGTGCTCCGCGTCCAGGACGGGCGCTTCAAGGTCCACCCGGTCATCGACTGGACCAACCGGGATGTATACCGTTACCTCCAGCAACACAACCTGCCCTATCACCCGCTCTGGGAGAAGGGCTATGTCTCTGTGGGCGACACCCACACCAGCCGTCCCCTGGAGCCCGGCATGAGCGAGCAGCATACGCGGTTCTTCGGGCTTAAGCGGGAGTGCGGCCTGCACGAATAGCTTCCCGGAAGCCAGTTCGCGGGTACACGAGGGCGCGGTTTCGCAGGCCCGGGGATGTCGAGGGCCGATAAGTGGAACCCTTTGGCGGACAGCCCGCGCTGACCGGGCTACACTAACGACCCTATTATTTGACCCTCTACCCGTTTCGGGTCTGGGGTCGGAGCGCGGACGGTTTGCGGCAATGGTCCGCCCCGTTCCGTCCTTTTCTTGATTCAGTCAAATATTTACAAACCGAATGGAGCCGTTGCTATGCGCAACAACGTCGTCTGGCACAGCCATCCCGTCGACCAACAGGGCCGCGCCGAGCAGAAGTCCCAGCGTCCGCTGGTTATCTGGTTTACGGGATTGAGTGCCTCCGGGAAATCCACCATCGCTGGGGCCTTGGAGCAGATCCTGACCGGCCAGGGTTACCACACCTATCTCCTGGACGGGGACAATGTCCGCCACGGACTCTGCAAGGACCTGGGTTTCAGCGACGCGGACCGCACGGAAAACATTCGCCGCATCGGCGAGGTTGCCCGGCTCATGGCAGACGCCGGGCTTATCACCCTCACCGCCTTTATCTCCCCATTCCGGGCGGACCGCCAGATCGTGCGCGACATCATGCCGGATGGCCAGTTCATCGAGGTGTTCGTCGATACCCCGATCGGTGTGTGTCGCGAGCGCGACCCCAAGGGGCTTTATGCAAAAGCGGACCGGGGCGAGCTGAAGCTGTTCACCGGCGTCGACAGTCCTTACGAGGTTCCGGAGTTACCGGAGGTCCGGCTCGCCGCGGGCGAGCTGTCGGTGGCCGAATGCGTCAACGAGCTGCTTGCCCATCTGGATCGGATCGGCGCCCTGCGTGCAGGCTACCAGCCCCTGGCCATCGGGGCTTGATCCGCATCTGGTCGGTCAAGCCGGCCGTTCATTTTGCCGATAGCCACAAGGCCGCCGCCATGGCCCGGTGCCAGGCGGCGAGGATGCCCTCGTCGCGACCGGAGCGGACTCGGAGCTTCTCCGGCCGCGATTCAGGTTGATGACCTCGTGCCCCGTCTCCGTTGCCGCCGCCGAGCAGGCATAGGAGAGATTGCCGGTACCGCCGACGATCAAAACCCGCATGATGTCCCCACGCGGCCCCGGGGCCGCTTGGTCGGTCGTTGACGCGCGTCATCGCCCGAATGGTCTCGTGGATCGGGGCGGGCGCTGCACCCGGCGACCCGGCCCTACGGGTGCTTCGTCAAATACTGACCGGGAAGGGGGCGAACCACTGGTCCTGGCCGTGTCGGTTCTGACCGCGATAGTGATAGCCGTGCCGCTCGAGATAGCGGCGGATGCCTGGGCGGCGAAGCTTGGGGTCTTCGGCGAAGAGCCGCATGCCGGCCGCTGGCCAGGTCCGGCTATCGGCCTGGAGGAGGTCCCGGGAGCGGTTGGTCAGCTCCCTGGCCAGTGAGCTCGCGCGGTGTGCCGGAGCGACGAAGATGCGGAAGTCGTAGACGTTGCGCCCGTCCTGGCCTCTTCTGCCCAGGCTCACGGAGGTCAGCGCGGCGATCTCTCCGTCCGGTGCCAGGGCCACGTAGACGAGCTCGTGGCTGCGGCGGTCTGCGACGCACGCGCCCTGTAAGACGCGGTGCCGCAGCCAGAAGCCGATGGCCTGGGTCCGTTGGGCTTCGGTGGTGCGGCGGTAGACTGGGAGGAGGGTATAGCCCCGAAAGGACTTGGGCTTGACTGAGCCGACAGCATGCGGGATGTCGAGCTGGGTCATGGATCTACCCTCAGCCGTCAGCGACCTCGGACATGGGGCGCGCCCGGCCCTTTCGGGGCTGGGCGCTGTTCTCAGGCTCCGATCCTTCGGGTCAGATGTCCACCTTGAGCTTCTGGCCCGGCCGGATGCTGTTGTCCTTGGGGCCCATCTTGTTCAGGCGGCGCAGCTCCGCGACCGAGATCCCGTTCAGGGTGGCGACCCGATAGAGGGTCTCTTGCGGCCGGACGACGTGAAACTTGCTCTGTCCTTTGCCGGACTTGGTCTCGGTTTTGGACCCCGCCTTGGCGACCTTGCCGCCCTTGGCCTCCGGCTTGCCGGACTTGGCCAGCTTGGTGTCCTTGGCGTCCGGCTTGCCCTTCGCTTGGGCCGTCTTGGTGTCGGGCTTGCCTTTGGCTTGGGTCTCCTTCGACTGCTTTGGGTCCGACTTCGACTTCGACTGAGCGACCTTGGGCTCGGGCATGGCCTTCGGCTTGGGCGTTGACTCGGCGAGTATAGGCGTCTTTGGCTTCGGTGTGGCCTCCGCCGGGGTGACGATCGTCGGCCTGTCCGCGTTCGGGCGCCTTGGGGGCAGCTCTCCCGCGTTCGCGCTCGAGATGATCCCGCCGCCTCCGCCCCACTGGGGACGCACGGGTGCCGGGATCGGCTCGGGCGCGGGTTCGCGCTCGACGCGCTCGACCGACGCC
>JBGSOR010000212.1:0-2090 GCA_041738985.1 Chromatiaceae bacterium
TGCCGGAGCCGGAAGGTCCGGAGACGAACACCAGCTCCCTGCTGCTCACGGAGAGGCTCACGGGCGCGAGCCCCCGCGGACGCACGCCGTCGAGTCGCAGAGCGGCCATCAGCGGCGACGAAAGACCAGGTCGCGTACCCGGTGCCCCAGGCTCTCCCCGCGCTGCTCGAAGCGGGTCGGGGGGCGCTCGGCTGGGCGCTCGGAGAACTGCCCTGGCCCAGCCAGATTCTCGAAGGGGCTATCCGCGGACTCCAGCACGGCGAGCATCTGGTCCGCGTAGGGCTCCCAGTCGGTGGCTGCATGGAAGATCGCGCCGGGGCGAAGCGCCCGGGCGATCGGCTCGACAAAGGCGGGGTTCAGGATGCGCCGCTTGTGGTGGCGCTTCTTGGGCCAGGGGTCCGGGAAGAAGAGCTGGCAGGCGTCCAGTGCACCGGGTGCGATGCCGAAGGTCAGGAGCTCTACCGCGTCGTGCCGGACGATGCGCAGGTTGGAGAGTCCACGCCGCTCGATCTCCAGAAGCAGGTGCCCCACCCCGGGTCCGTGGACCTCCACCCCCAGCCAGTTGCGCTCCGGCCCAGCGGCGGCCATCTCCGCCAGGCTGTCCCCATTGCCGAATCCGATCTCCAGCGTCACCGGATGCCCGTTGCCGAAGAGCGCGGCCAGATCCAGGGGTTCCCCCGGGGAACATTCCACCCCGTAGCGGGGCCAGAGCTCGGCGAATGCGCGCCCCTGCGCGACAGTCAGACGCCCCTGTCTCAAGACGAAGCTGCGGACGGGACGATGGGGCGGCGCAGATGGGTTCAAGGGGCGTGCGGGGGCGCTGGGAAGGGAGAGGTCGATGGTTACACCGAGTCCGCGGCGTGGATCGCTCTTATACCACAGGCCGCACTCGGGCCACATGAGTCCCAACCTGCTCCGGGAAAGGCCGCGACACAACGGAAAAAGCCAGGCAATGCCTGGCTTTTCCATCTCGGTCCTTGAGCGCCCCGGATCGGGGCGCCAACGTTCGTCCTTGGGCAGAGGGCTTACTTGGCCTCGGTCTGAGCCGGGGCAGCAGGGGCAGCCGGGGCGACCGGAGCGGCATAGGGGGCACCGTAGGGCATGCCATAAGGCGCCGCGTAGGGGACACCGTAGCCGCCGTAGGGGACGCCGTAGCCGCCGTAGGGGTAGCCGTAGCCATAGTAGTCCCCGTAGCCGCGGCCGTAGCCGTACCCACGCCCACGGCCATAGCCCCGGCCGCTGCCGCCGCCGCTCATGTTCATGTTGAAATCGCCGTAACCGTCGCCGAACATGTCGCTGAACATGTCGCCCATGCCGTCTCCGTAGCCACGGTCACCGCCCCAGGGGCCGCCGCCCCACCAGGCGGAAGCGGAGGCAGAAATGCCCAGCAGGGCGGCGACAGAAGCGGCGATCGCTAGCTTTTTCATGAGGTTCTCCAAATCGAGTTGTGTTGTTTGGCAGCAAGCGGAGTGCGTTTTCTGCACCCACGGACGGCATTATATTAGTATTCGCTAAATTAGCGAATTAAATTTTCTTATCGGCTAACCCAATCGCGATGTTCCAGCGACTCCGTCCCAAGCCGCCGCGCCACCTGCGTTAGGTCTTCCCACACCTTGGCCTTTTGATCCGGCGAGCGGAGCAGGTAGGCCGGATGATAGGTCACCCGCAGGGGGATGGAGTCCGGTCCGTAGGCCAGCCAGCGCCCACGGAGCCGCCCGACCGGGGTATCGGTGGCGAGCAGGCTCTGGGCGGAGACGCGCCCCACCGAGAGGATAACCCGGGGTCGGATCAAGGCCAACTGGCGCTGAAGGAAGCCCTGGCAGCACAGGACCTCGTCCGGACGCGGGTCGCGATTGCCCGGAGGCCGACACTTGAGGATGTTCGCGATATAGACTCGGTCGCGCGGGAGGCCGATGGCCGCGAGCATCTGGTTCAGGAGCCGGCCGGCGCGCCCCACGAAGGGCTCCCCCTCCCGGTCCTCGTCCGCCCCGGGGGCCTCGCCCATGAAGCAGAGCCGGGCGTTCGGATTACCCACCCCGAAGACGGTCTGGGTCCGAGTCCGGGCCAGCTCATCGCAAGCAAAGCAGCCC
>JBGSOR010000149.1:0-2215 GCA_041738985.1 Chromatiaceae bacterium
GGCAGGCGGGACAGGGATAGCCGTCGAAGGGCGCGGCGCGCTCTGGCGCGGTGGCGACTTCGGGTGCAGGGGCCTCCAGCGCCGTACGATCTCGGCCAAGCGCCGCGCCCGGCAGCGGTTGGCCAGGAACCCGAAATGACGCACCCGCATGAAGCCTTTGGGCAGGACATGCAACAGGAAGCGGCGCAGCAGCTCCTCGCCGGTCAGGGTCATGACCTTGCGCCGGTCCCCGTCGCGATAGTCCTTGTAGCTCAGGTCGACCGATTCGCCGTCGAAGTCCCGAATGCGGCTGTCGGCGAGCGCGATACGGTGGCTATAGCGGCCGAGGTAATCCACCACCGTCTCGGTGTGGCCGAGGCATGGCTTGGAGTAGACCACCCAGTCGGTCGCCATCAGGGCGTCGAGCACGCGGTCGACTTCGGACCGGTCCCGAATGCGCGGCAGCCGACCGGCCGCGAAGGCACCGCGCAGCCGGCTGACGAACCCGCCGCGAAAATGCCGCGACAGCGCCCGCACCGGGAACAGATAGGTGCTGGTGGCCGGATGCCAGTTACCGTCGGCGGACAGCGCCCCGCCGGGGACCAGGCAATGCAGGTGGACATGGCGCACCAGGGTTTGTCCCCAGGTATGCAGCACCGCCGTCATACCCATCTGCCCGTCCAGGCGTTTGGGGTCCGCGCCGAACGCGCTCAAGGTCGCCCACACCGTCTCGAACAACAGGTCGTAGACCTCTTTGGGATGGACCTCGACCCAGCCGTCCAGGTCGTGCGGCAGAGTAAGCACCAAATGGTGGTAGGTCACCGGCAGCACCGCGGCGCGTTGGCGCTCGCACCACGCCTGGGAGGCCCGACGCTGGCAGCGCGGGCAGTGGCGGTCGCGGCAGGCATGGTAAAGGAACGCGCGATCCCCGCAGCCGTCGCATTCCAGGGCGAAGCCGCCCAAGGCCGGGGTACGGCAATCCAGGATATGCCGGCACACCTGCCAGTGGCGCGGACTCAACCGACGCTGGCCGTCCGCGTCCGCGAGACAGGCGTGGATGACCGCTTGCAGAGAAGGGCCCTCAGCCATGACCCACCCCCAGGCGATCAGATCCAAGGCGCCTTCGCCCTCGCTGGCGCTGGGCAGCCAATGCACATAGCGCAGGGTGGTGCGGATGCTGGCGTGCCCCATCAGCCGTTGCAGGCGCTCCACTCCCAGCCCGGCCGCCAATTGGTGTGTGGCATAGGCGTGACGCAGCGCGTGGATGCCGCCGACCTTCGTCACCCCGGCTCGGCGTTTGGCGTGGGTATACGCCTTCTGCAACGCGGTCGGCGATAACGGTTCGCCGTGCCGCCCGGCGAACAGCCAGTCGTGCGGCCGATACAGGCGCCAATAGGCGCGCAATTGCTCCAACAAGGTGGGCGAGAGCGGGACCAGCCGATCTTTGGCACCCTTTCCTTGCTCGATGCGCACGAGCCGGCGCTCGCTGTCGATGTCCTTCACGCGCAGCGCCAACACCTCGCTCAAGCGCAGCCCGCAGCCGTAGCAGACGGTGAGCATGGTCCGGTAGCGGGCATCCGCGCAGGCGGCGAGGATGGCCGCGACCTCCGCGCGGGTCAGTAACCCCGGGATGCGCTGGGGACGCTTGGGCAGGACCACGTCCAGGTCCACCTCCGGCCAGGCAAGGACCTCCCGATACAGGAAGCGGATGCCGTGGTAGGCCAGGCGCACGCTCGCGGGCGCGAGCTGACGCTTGAGGACGAGGTACTCGAAGTAACCGCGCAAGTCCGCCGGGGCGAGCGTATCGGGCGAGCGACGGGTGTATCTCGCCAAGCCCCGCACCGCCAGCAGATAGCTCTCGTGCGTGCGCGGGGAGTAGCCATGCATCTGCATGGCCTCGATCATGCGTTGACGCAACGGTGTCATCGTCCGATCCTCGGGTAACGACCCGGAGTGGGCCGCCTTCGAGTGTGGACGATGGGGAAATGGGCGCGAGGAACGGGACCGCCATGCGCGCCCGCTTATCGCGGCGTCATTCGGTCTTCACTTGCCGCCGAGAACGGGCTCCAATAAGCCCCGCGGAGCGGATTAGTTCAACGTGGCGGTTAACCGGCGCCCTTCTCTCCTCTGGTCTGTCCGGTCCCCGGAACGGGCGCCGCGTTCAACCGCTTTGTTAGGCCGGTAGGGGCTGCCGGTCGCTGCCGGTCCTCTCCCAAAGGCGGAAACTCCCCAGGCT
>JBGSOR010000152.1:0-21702 GCA_041738985.1 Chromatiaceae bacterium
GAACCGGCTGGACCTGCACGCTGGGCACCCAGAGCGGCGCCGCGTCGAAGCCGCCAATGACACCCGATCGCTCCAGCTCGCGGAGGCCAGGGAGCGCGCCCTCGATGGTCTGGAGCAGGCGCTCGGGGTCCGGAGCCGTCGCATACAGAAACCGGGTTACGTCGGGGGCGCCGAGCTCGGCGCGGAGGGCAGTATCGCGGGCAAGCTCCAACTTGGGCACCGTGCTCATACGGCCCAGGTCGGACTCCCAAGGATGCGGATGCCGGATCAGGGTCACGGCCAGCACCGCAGCGGCCAGGGACAGCCCCACCCATGGCGCCCACTGGGCCAGCGGGGGTCGCAGCGACCAGCCGCGGTCCAGCCAGCGATGCTCGGGGACCCGGTAGCTACCCGGGATCAGCGGCGGCAAGAGGTAACGGGCGCAGAGCGCGGCGGTCGCGAGCCCAGCCGCCGCCAGAATGCCGAGCTGGGCCAACCCCTGGAAGTCGGTGAGCGCCAGGGCGCCGTAGCCCATCACGGTGGCCGCCGCAGCCAGGAGCAGGGTGGGCCAGATCCCCGGGTCGGAACCCTCCGGGCCCTCCCCCGGGGTCACATGGGAGAAGACATGGGCCGGGTAGTCGAGCGCCACCCCGAAGAGGGTCGTGCCCAGCGCAAGCGCGATACCGTGAACGAATCCGAAACCCTGCTGAACGAGGACCAGACCGACCAAGAGTCCGGCGATCCCCGGCAGTGCGCCAAGCGCCACCAGGGTCGGCGAGCGGAAGGCGACCAGCAGGACGAGCGCGACCGCCCCGGTCGCGGCGAAGCCCAGGAGCACGGTCTCGTCGCGGATCGTCTCCTCCGAGCCCACGGCGAAATAGCCAGGACCGGCCAGCTCCAGGCGCAGGTCCGGCGCCCCGGGCAGCGACGCGAATGCACGGTGGATCTCGCCGATCGCCGCGCGCTGGGCGTCCAGGTCCGTGGCGTCACCCACCGTCTGAAAGACCAGCAAGGCCCGGGAACGGTCCGGGGAAAACCAGACCCCGAGACTGCGGGCCGGCCCCTGACGCGGGACCAGTGAGAGCAGCAGCCCGCGCAGACAGGCGGTGGGGTCCGCCGCCATCCGATCCTTGTCGAGGGCGGGCACGGCGGAGGTCAGCTCGCTGAAACGGGCCTGCAAGGCCGCCCTTAGACCCTCTTCGGAGAGCGCGTCCGCACAGGGTCCCGCCGGGCCGATCAGATAGCGATAGTCGAAGAGCCGGCCCAGGGCCGCGTCGTCCAGGGGCGGCGACTCGCCGTTCGCCACGCGCACATAGCGCGGACTTCCGTTAAGCGCCCCGGCCAGCCCCCGGCTCGCCGCCGCCAAGGTCTCCTCGCGCCCACCGGTCGCCCCTGTACCCTCGATGGCTGCCAGGATGGTCCGCGCCGCGACCCCGTGACGGACCTGAGTCAGGAGGACGCGCTCCTCGAGCGAGACGGCATCGGGGAGAAAGCCGGAGAGGTTGGACTCCAGCCGCACCGTGGATTGGACCCACAGTCCCAGGGCCGCGATACCGGCGAGCCAGAGGATCAGGATGGTCCAACGCCGCGCCACTGTCGGATCTCGGGACCTCGGACTTAAGGGGCCGCAGCCGGAACGCGGGACAGGACACGGAGCTGCAGGCTGCGGCGGTCCCCACCGGACTCCTCGATGACGATACGGTCGATATCGGCCCCCCGGCCGGCGATGTCGATGCGCTCGATCGCCGCCAGGACCGATCGATCCCGAGGACGCAGCCCCAGGGTCCAGCGGCCTTCCGCGCTGTGGAAGTGCGGCTCATAGTCCTCCCGCAAGCGCTTGAGGTCCCCGGCGAAGGTCGCCCGTAAGGCCACCACCAGGCGCTCCAGGGGCGCAAAATCCCGGATCGAGATCTCGCGCTCGTCCCCGCCCTCCCTGACCGTTACCCTGTCCCCAGCGATCTCCACCTGCTCCCCCCGCTCCCCGGTCTTCAATATCCGGTCCGGGGCTGTGTAGGCGAGGCGTCCACGGGTGGAGACGACGGTGGCAAGCAGCGCCGACTCGATCGTCTCCGTGTAGTCCGCCTCCACCTGCCGAACCTCGGCCAGGGCGGCCATCAGGGCCTCCAGGTCTCGGGGATCCTGGCTCGCAGCGGCCACGACGAGCACCAGGATCGGGAGCAAACCCAGTACGCGCACGACGACCGCCCGCCATCCCCGGGGCTGAGTGGCCGATCGCTCAACCATCCTCGGCATCCCCCCAGAAATCGTAAAAATTAAACCAGTTGTACGGGGCAAGCCGGGCGTAATGCTCCAGGCGCTCGGCATAGCGTTGGACCCAGACCTGCACCGATCCACGGCGATCGCGCGGATCCAGCTCCACCCGCTCCGCCAGGTCCTCGAAATAGAGGTCATAGCGATTGCCACCGCGATAAAGCCCGAACAGCAGGACCACCGGCACCCGGGTTACGGCTGCCAGCATCAAAGGCCCGGTGGGAAAAGGGGCCGGACGACCGAAGAAGCGGCAGGCGACCGTCGGCTCGCCGGATGAGAAGCGATCCCCAAGCAGGCCGACGACCCCGCCCGCATCGAGGGTCTCCTTGACGGCCAGCAAGGTCGCGGGGGTGCCCAGGGGGAGGACAGTCTCCGCCACCGCCGGGTTCAGCCCGTCCAAGACGGCCGTGATGAGCCGATTGTGCTGGGGATCCATCAAGACCTTGAGCGGCATCCGCTGCCGCTCGACCGCAAGGGCGCGCAAGATCTCGAAGCTGCCAAGGTGCGAGCCGAGCAGGAAAAATCCCTGGCCCGCCGCGACCCGCTCGCTCACCAGCCGGTCGTTGTGTACCCGCACCGCCAGGGCGTCCTGACGGCCACCAAGGAGAAAGACCCGATCGAGGATGGTGGCGGAAAAGCAATGGATGTGGCGCGCCACATCGAAGAGCGCGGCTGGACGGCCCAGGACCCGGCTCAGGAAGCGCTGCGAAGCCAGGCGCTGCGGTCTGGCTTTGATCAGAAAATACAAGGTGATGGGATAGAGCACGGCGCGCGCCGCTGGCCGACCGAGGCGCAGCGCAATCCACAGGATGAGCTGCAGTGCGAACCGGTTGCCGCGCTCCGCCTGGTCCGCCCAACCGATGCTCACGGTCCGCCAGAATCGACGAGCCGGCCGGAGCAGATCAGGTCGGCACCGCGCAGGCAGCGGAACCCGAAACCACCGGAGGACCCACCGGCAGGCTCGATCTGCACCACCGCGAGCTCGTCCGGACCGAGGGGCGCGCGGAACTTGGCGGACAAGAGGCACGGGCCGGGCCTGCCCCAGGCCCGCAGGACATGGTCCAGGATCAGCGAGCCGGGGACGATCGGGCAGCCTGGGAAATGACCCGCGAGCACGGGGTGGTCCGCGGGAACGGAAAACCGGTATCCGTTCAGCATGGAGCACCGTCAGGGCCGGATTCGGTGTCGGATTGGCGACCGATTAACTGGAGCAGCCGGCGCCGCGGAAGCTTCCCGGCCTCGTTGCGGGGCAGCGAATCCACAAACACCAAAGGGCGGGGCAGGAATACGGGGTCGATGACCCGACGCAGCTCCTGGAGCAGGGACTCGCGCCCCAGGCACGGGGCTACCACGATCGCCGCCAGCCGGCGGACCTCGAGTCCCTCCTCCTCCGGGGCCACGAACACCCCGTCGACCACCCCGGGAATACCCGTCAGCTTGAGATTCAGGTCCGCCAGGGAGGCGCGCTTCCCAGCAACCTTAAGCATCTCGCGGCTCCGCCCCAACAGCCTGAAGCCACCTTCCTCGAATTCCAGGATGTCCGCGAGCGGAACCGGCGCGGGCAGGAAGTCGCCCTCGACGAGGGTCCCGGAGTCCGTCGGCGTCGCCTTTACCGTGTCGTACCAGCGCCAGACGGGACCGTCGCCGGTCCGGCGACTCGCCAGGGACCCCGCCTCGGTGCAGCCGTAAATCTCGAAGACCCGGGTTCCCATACGCCCTTCCGCGAATCGCGCCTGCTCGGCCGACAAGGGCGCGGTGGCCGAAATCGCGAAATCGATGGCTGGCCAGTCGATCGCCGAGCCCGCGCAGGCCGTCAGGTGGACGGGGGTGGTCACCAGGACCCGAGGCGCCGGGACCTGCCCCAACGCCCGTCTCACATCCGCCGGGAAAAAGGGTCGACTCGACTCCGTGGCGGCGCCTACCGCGAGCGGTACCATGATCGAGAGCTCCAAGCCATACATGTGCTGGGCGTGCACCGTGGCGATCAGGGTCGTCTCCGCCCGGATGCCGAACCGCCGGGCCGCGAGGACGGCCCCGAGCATCAGGTCTCCCCAGCGTTTCGGATGGGGCTGGGGCCGTCCGGTGCTGCCAGAGGTGAAGGCCACCAGGCATTCCCGTTCGTAGGGGATCTCTGGGAGCGTGCCGATGTCCTCCTCCGCCGCGTCCGGCTCGCCGAGGGTCCAGAGCGGAAGCGACAGGTCCGGGACCGGGGTATCGGAGATGCAAAGGGCCCCCGGGTTGCCGGCGGCAACCTGCTCGATGGTATTGGCCAATCGGTCCGGCGGCAGGAGACACCTGGAGCCCCGGACGAGACAGGCACACAGGGCCAACAGGAACAGGTGGCGGTCCTCGCACAGGTTGATCGCGCAGCGGACCTCCGGCATGGACTGCGCAAGCGCCAGGACCTGCCCGATGAAGCGCCCATGGGTCAGGGGCTCGCCATTGCGCCACACCAGGATTCCGCCCGGGCGGAAACCGGGCATGATCGACTGCATGGCCCCAAGTGTCTTCATTGCAGGTCTGCCATTAGGCTGCAACCCGGAGCGCAGCAAGCCGCGCACATAGTCGAAAAATCCGGAGTGCTCCTCTTCGGTCAGCACTCGGCGCCGTACCGCGTATTCTGGGACAAAGACCAGCGCAATGATTGCGTAATCGATGAGGTTGGTGACAGCCGACCACCAGAAGGCATTGGCGAATAAAGCGAGCAGCAATGCCCCGAATGCCAGGGAAACGAAGATCCAAGTCCAAAAGCCGAGGATTGCCAGCAGGTACAGTGGGTCGTGTACCCGTGACCGCACGCTGTCCTAGGCGGTGCGCGCGCGGATATGGTCGCACAGGTTTCGCAGCGAGCCGAGCACCTTCATGAGGTTCGGATCGTCCGAGCTGAGCTGCACGCCATATCGTTGCGAGATCGCCAGCGCCAGCTCCAGGGCATCGATGGAGTCCAGGCCGAGACCCTCGCCGAACAGCGGCGCGTCGGGATCGATATCCGAGGCCGAAAGGTCCTCCAAATGAAGTGCCTCGATAATGAGCTGAGCGACCTCGTCCAGCAGTGCGTCGTCGGTCATTGGACCCTCCTGTTTAAGTGCCGCCGACGGTGCGCGCCGCCTCTAGCCCGCGCCTCGCCGCGACACCCTTACCTTGTCCGAAATGACGCAACCGCCCTACAGGGTTGGGGTGCAATGGCAACCGGGGACCACCGCGAAATAATGCCGGTCGTGGCGCCATTGCGGGGGCAATAGGCAGGGATCCGCGGAAAGGTCTCTGTCGCCCTGCGCGATTCACGCCTGCCTCTTCGGAATGTAGAATTATCCCGACAATCGCAACCCGGCGCAACAGGCCACGATGTGTCGACATCGGCGAGACATGCGCCGTTATGCCGAGGTCCCGCAGGAGCTGTCGCTGTCCGCGCCCGAGGTCCCGGTCGGCAACCGATTGCGCGCCATCAAACGGAAGCGGGCCTGATCGACGTAGCCTTGCGCTTTTCGGATCGGGGCGCCGAGCCCCAGGCCCTCGCTTCCCCAACCTGTCGCCTGCCGCACGGCGGGGCCCGAAGAGCGAATCGGATCGACCAATTGTATAGCCCATGAACGCGTCGTCACGAACCCTTGGCATTTTGCCCCGTTGGCTTGCACTCTTGCTCCCCTCGGTCGCCCTCGCGCTCGCCGGATGTGGCCAGATTGCCGCGGTCAAGGGCCAGATCGACGCCATCGACCAGCGCGCGTCGATCACAGGCCGAGTGATCTTTCCGCCGGAAGATCGGGACTCGATCGTCATCGCAACCTTTACCCCGGAAGGACCGAAGCGATTTCAGCGCAATAGCTGGCTGAGACCCGACGACAATGGCACCTTCCGATTCTGGGTCCCACCCGGTGCCTATTATGTCGTCGCCTTCGTCGACGCCGACAACGATCAGGAGCTGCGGCCCGGCGAGCGCTTCGCCTATGCGGGCGAGGGCGGCCCCAGCGTAATCGACTTGGGGCCGGGGAGCCAGGTGCAAATGCCCGATCTGGTCATTGGCGACTCGCAGCTTCCTGACCGGCTGCCGCAGATCGACTATCGGCAGGAGTCCTTTCGCCGCCATTTAGGCGAGGTCGTGACCCTGGACGATCGGGCTTTTGCCCGGGGCTATTATCAACTGGGTCTATGGAAACCACTGGATTTCGCAACCCAGGCAAAGCCCGGGATCTTTCTGCTCAAGCCGTTCGCACCCGGCCGCATACCGGTCCTCTTAATCCACGGTATGTCCGGAGGCCCGCTGGACTGGGTGACACTCGCCCCCGAACTGGAGAAGGCTAGGCTCCAACCCATGGTCGCCTACTACCCGAGCGGGCTCAATCTAAGCATGGTCGTCGATTATATGGCGGCATCCATCGAGGAGCTGCGCCTGCAATTCGGCTTCGACCGAATGCATATCGTCGCCCACAGCATGGGCGGACTGGTGGCCAGGGAGCTGGCCAGGAGCCTGGTCGGACAGGCGCAAAGGCTGACGGTGCTCTCGCTCACCACGATCAACACCCCCATGGAGGGGATTGCCAGCGCCGCGACCGGGGTCGCCCGTTCCTGGCTGGTGATCCCGTCCTGGCGGGACGTCGCCAAGGACAGCGAATTCATCCGACGCCTGGAGGAATGGCCCTGGCCGAGCCAAATACCTTATTACCTGGTATTCAGCTACCGCCGCAGCAGCGATAGCGACGGGGTTGTTCCGCTCGAGAGCTCCATCCCGCTCTGGGTTCAGGAAGAGGCCACATCCATGCGTGGATTCCAAGGAAACCATGTGGATGTCTTGCACAACCCCCATGCGATCGAGTACATCGTCGGAAATCTGACCGGCGGTTAGCGGGGATCTTCTTGAGGTCGGATTGCGGTGTATTCGGTCATGATCCCGACCTTGACCGTACGCCGCACCGACTCCAAACCGACTGCCTGCAAGGCGTCGAGCACCACCTCTGGGGATACGCAGCAATCCACCGTGTCCCAGTAATACTCCATGAGGCGACGGGCCTTGGGGTTGCCAGTCACCAGAGAGGTCAGACCCGGGACCAGGTACTTTAGATAGACCTTGGTCAGGCGGTAGCCGATGGCCGAGCGGGGGGGGACCATCTCCAGGATCAGGAGCCGGCCGCCGGGTTTGAGCACCCGACGAAACTCCCGGAAGGCGACACCCAGATCCGCTACGTGCCGCAGGGCGTAACCCATCGACACGAAGTCGACCGCGCCATCGGGCAGTGGGAGACGCTCGGCGATGGCCGCGACACGGTCCCGAACTCCCCGTCCACCGGCCTCGGCAAGCATGGGCAGACTCGGGTCCATCGCAAGTACCCGCGCGTCCGCACCCACCAGATCCTGGGCATAGCGTGCCAGCACTCCTGTCCCGCAGGCGATATCCAGCACCGACTTCCCCGCGCCCAGGCCGGCCCGCGCCAACGCATCGCGGCGATAGCGCTCGCCGGTGCGAAGGCTCATCCAGGCATTGATTCGGTCGTAGCTCGGCGCAGCCTCGTCGAATAGGGGACGCACATAGCGGACGCGTTCGTCTGCGGATGCGTAGTGGTCGGTCAGGACCGGGTGAGGGGGGATAGGCAATTCGGCTAAGGGCGGTTTCACACCCGAGGACCTCCGCAATGGACGGATCGTGGCGCAAGAGGACACCAAGCCCGCTCGATCGAAACCCGGCACGACCCGGGACCTGAGACATCCCTTTCCGCGATCACAGCACCCCCTCGATCTCGATGGCCAGCTCCTCGCGGCACACCGCGCCCTGGAGATAGAGGACCCGCGCCCGCCCCAGCGAGCCGCGCCCCAGCTCCTCCGCGACGAGTCCGAGATGGGCCGGCTCCCGCAGAAAGACCTTGAGCAAGGGCGGGGTATCGCCTTGCTTCCAGCTGCCATCCAGCCCAGCCGCGGTGGCGAGCGACTCCAGGTTGACCATGGTCTCCTGCAGCTGACCGAGCACATCCCCGTGATGCTGCGATCGATGCCCGACCACGCTCGCGGTGCCTGAGATCAGGAGACGCCTGGCCCCGCGAGCCGCGCCCACAACCGAGTCCGGCAGCAGCAAGCCCCTCGCAAAGGAGGGCGGTCGGGGGCTGTAGCGCATCGGATAGCGGTAGGCACTCACCTGGCGCGGATTTTCCACCGGGCGGCCCCGGTCCCGGCCGGCCAGCAGATAGACGAGCAGCCCGGGCGCATTGGAGCCGATGGCAGTCGCAGCTGGGAATCTTGGCTCGTCCAGGCCCGCCTCCCGAAAGGCCCGGTCACGGCCTACGCAAAAGCCCCGATAGCGCTCCAGTCCCCCGACACGCAGATGGATTGCGGGAAGGAAGCTCCACATTCTCAAGGGAAGCGGGAAACCTCGGCGGTCCATAAGCCCCAAGAGCCGCGTATAGCAGGCGCAGGTCAGTCCTGCAGGGTCCGAGTCTCCGCAGTCGTCCGCCAGGACCTGGGCAAAAAGCAGGTCGTCGCCTTCCGCCCAGCCGATCCCATCGTCCCAGCCGGCATCACGCATCGCGGACACCCGCCAGACCTCGCGGAGGGGCGGCGCGGATAGCGGATTCAGACCGACAGACAGGCGCCAGGGGGCATCCGGCCAGCGCACGTGGCTCGGACCGTGATCGATCTCTGCCAGGACCTGCCCCTCCCTCTCCGGCCCAGATGCGCCGGACGCGCCCGTCTCGTAGTCGACCGTCAGGGACATCCCGGCACTTGAAACGCGCTCGATCCCTGGTCGAATCGATGGGCATAGCCCTGAATCATGGGGAAAACCACGGCATCCGCGACGTACGGAATCGAAGACATGAAAAGACCGGAGAGACCTCGGAGTACCAGGGCGATGGCCGCCGCGGTCGGGCACTGTACCTTAACTGCCGGGTAGCTCACACCCGCGGGGTTTCGCCGAGGTGTCGTCTCGGGTTCGACAAGCGGGCAGCGGAAACCCTCGCACGCCAGGAGACCACCTCGGAATCGCGCGCGACTCCTGATATCGAGGATCTCGCCCTTTCCCTCGTGCGGCGGGAGTGGCGCACCGATGTGCCCACCCTCTTCCACACCCTTCGGCTGAAGCGCGCCGCGGAATCCCACAACAATAGCGGCCCCGCTCGGCGGTCACCGAGCGATCTGGGCCTACCCCGCCGGCTCTTAAAACCATTGCGAATGCAGTAATATCCCGCACCGCGGACCCGCATGCACCCAATCCCTAAGAGCCTCAGCGGACCGGCCACACCGATAAAGTACCAGAATCCGGAGCACGAACCTCAATGGGCGCCATGGCCAAGCTGTTTCCCTTTCTGCGGTGGTTTCCCATGGGATCCGCATACCTGCGCGCAGACCTGATCGCAGGCATCACCGTCGCCCTGGTGCTCATCCCCCAGTCCATGGCCTACGCCCAGCTCGCCGGACTGCCCGCGTACTATGGGCTCTACGCCGCCTTCCTGCCCGGGATTCTGGCGGCCCTCTGGGGCTCGTCCAAGCAGCTTGCCACCGGGCCGGTGGCCGTGGTCTCCCTGCTCACCGCCTCCGCCCTGACACCGTTCGCCCAAACGGGGACGGACCAGTTTATCGTGCTGGCCATCCTGCTCGCCTTCCTCGTGGGGCTGATCCAGCTCGCCCTGGGTGCATTCCGCCTGGGGGTGGTGGTGAACTTCCTGTCGCACCCGGTAATTGTGGGCTTCACCAATGCGGCGGCACTGATCATCGGGCTGTCCCAGCTTAACAAGATCTTCGGCGTCCCCATGCCCCGTAGCGACCACTTCGCCACCGACATCTGGGCGGTGGTCCAAGAGCTGGGACACACCCATCTGCCGACCCTCGTCATGGGCGTGGTGGCCTTCGCGATCATGTGGGGGATGAAGAAATACACCCCGCGCCTCCCGGGGGTGCTGGTGGCGGTGGCGCTCACTACGCTCGCGAGCTGGGGGCTCGACTTCCCCGGCCTTGGGGGCAAGGTTGTGGGGGAGATCCCCGCCGGATTGCCGTCGTTCGCCTTGCCGACCCTGGACCCCCAGATGGCCTTGGACCTGCTCACCAGCGCCATCGTGATCTCCCTGGTGGGCTTCATGGAGGCAATCTCCATCGCCAAGGCCATGGCAGCCAAGACCAAGGACCGCATCGATCCGAACCAGGAGCTGATCGGTCAGGGTCTTGCGAACATCCTGGGCAGCCTGTCCCAGTCCTATCCGGTCAGCGGATCCTTCTCGCGCTCCGCGGTGAATCTGAACGCGGGCGCGCGCACCGGCATGTCCTCGGTCTTCGCCGGGATCGTGGTGCTGATGACGCTGCTCTTTCTCACCCCGCTGCTGTATTTCCTGCCTCAGTCCGTGCTCGCCGCGGTGATCATGATGGCGGTGGTGGGGCTCATCAATTTCAAGGCGATCCGCCATGCGTGGGAGGCCCATCCGCACGACGGGGCCGCCGCCGTCGTGACCTTCGTCGCCACCCTGGCCTTCGCGCCCCATCTGGACAACGGCATCCTGGTCGGTGCGGGGCTCGCGGTGGGTCTGTTCCTTTACCGGACCATGAAGCCCCGGGTGGCGCTCCTCGGCCGCTACCCGGACGGGACCCTGCGGGACCTGCATGTGCACCCCACCCTGCCGACGGACGATCGGATCATCGTAGTGCGCTTCGACGGCCAGCTCTATTTCGCCAACGTGTCCTATTTCGAGGACACCATCCTGGCGGCGGTGGCGGACCACCCGAACGCCAGATATATCCTGGTGGTGGCAGACGGGATCAATCAGCTCGACGCCTCCGGGCAGGAGGTCCTGGAGCACCTGATCGACCGACTTGGGGCCAATGGGATCGTCGTGGTCTTAAGCGGCATGAAGCGGCAAGTGATCGAGGTACTGAAACGCACCCATCTGCTGGAGCGGCTGGGACACGAGAACCTGTTCGCGACCGAGGAGATGGCCCTGGATGCGATCTACGACCGGCTGAACGAGACCGGGTATCGGCCCTTGCGGATGCCGTCGGAGCGGTCGGCACAGCCAGCGTGATCCGGTTGGGTTGGAGAATGAAACGGCTAGGTTGAGGAACGAAACCCAGCATCTGAGCATCCGAAAGCTTCGAGTTGCTGGGTTTCGCTGCGCTCTACCCAGTCTACAGTCGACCGATAGCCTTAAACCTGGAAAGGTTTCGAGCCCCCGTGGGCTTAACTCTCGCTGGTCGCGGGAGCTCCGAAAGCCTTGGGACCCGCCGCGATGGCCGCCAGCAACCCCCGGAGCAGGTCGATCGGCGCTGGCGGACAGCCCGGAATCTTCACATCCACCGGGATGACGTTTTCGACCGCCCCGCAGCTCGCATAGGACTCGCCGAATTCCCCGCCGTCGCAGGCGCAGGTGCCGGCGGCGATGACGAGCTTGGGCGTGGGGGTCGCGGCCCAGGTGCGCCGCAGCGCCGTCTCCATGTGACGAGAGACGGGGCCCGTGACCAGCAGCGCGTCGGCATGCCGGGGCGAGGCGACGAAGTGAACCCCGAAGCGCTCCAGGTCGTAGTAGGGGTTGTTGAGGGCATGGATCTCCAGCTCGCACGCGTTGCAGGAGCCGGCATCCACCTGGCGGATGGCGAGGCTGCGTCCCAGACGCTCGTGGACGCGTCGGTGCACCTCTATCCCGATCCGCTCCAGCTCTGCGTCCGGGATTGCCGGCTTTGGCTCTGTGACGACCCCAGTCCTCAGGGATTGCTTCAGGATGCGGAACATGGCGCGCCCTCAGAGATCCTCGCCCGAATAGGATCCGTTGACCGACTTGTTGCAGACGGGAAAGTCCGGGACGATGTTTCCCATGATCGCCCGCTCCAGAGCTGGCCACGTGAACCAGCTTGGGTCCCGGGGGAAAAAGCGGGCGATGCGGCCCTCGGCACCGAAGCGCACGAAGGTCAGGATCTCGCCCCGCCAGCCGTCCACCAGGCCAAGCCCGACGGCCCCTGTCTCCGGGGTCGGCAGAGAGACCAGGGTGTCGCCCGAGGGTAAGGTCGCGAGCAGCCGGTCCATCGTCTTGAGGCTCCCCTGGATCTCCTGCATGCGCACCCGCACCCGGGCGGCCACGTCGCCGTCGGACTCCTCCGATACCCGGATATCCATACCCTCGTAGGGCGCATAGGGGCTGTCCCGGCGCAGGTCGTAGGGCAGACCGCTCGCCTTGCCCACGTAGCCAGTGCAGCCCAGCGAGCGGGCATCGGCGCTCGCGAGCCGCCCGGTCGTCTCCAGACGGTCGTCCAGCGACGGGTGGTCGTCGATGACATCGAAGAGCGGCAAGACCGCTCGCGCCAGCGCCGTATGGTCCTCCCGGAGCGCCGCCCGCCCGTCCGACGTCAGGTCGCACGCAACGCCGCCCGGGACCACCGCATCCATCATCATCCGATGTCCGAAGAGCGCCTGGCTCCGCCGCTGCCAGACCTCTCGCAGCCGGGCGCACTGGACGTGGGCAAAGCTGAAGGCCACGTCGTTGCAAACCGCGCCGATGTCGCCCAGGTGATTGGCGATGCGCTCGCGCTCCGCCATCAGCCCCCGGAGCCAGAGCGCTCGCGGCGGAACCTGGCAGCGCGTTGCGCGCTCCATGGCCTGGCAGGCGGCCCAGGCGTGGGCAACCGTGGAGTCGCCGGAGACCCTTCCGGCCAGCCGGGCAAGGCCGGCGGGGTCCCGCCCGACGGCAATCTTTTCGATGCCTTTGTGCACATAGCCCAGACGCTCCTCGAGCCGCAGCACCTCCTCGCCCATGGCCTGGAAGCGGAAGTGTCCCGGCTCGATAATGCCCGCATGGACTGGACCCACGGGGATCTCGTAGACCCCGCTGCCTTGAACCTTCGCGAAGGGGTAGTCCGCATCGGCCGGGGTGCGGCGCTTGACCCGACCCGACACCGGGAAGTCCGCGCGCAGCGGATAGTCGCCTTCTCCCCAGGCTTGGTGACGGGTCCACCGGCGCCCGTCCGGCTGACCCGTGAAGACAACCCCCGTCAGGTCGTGGCAGTGGCGCTCCAGTCGGTCGAGTCCCGGGTAGCAGGGCGCGATGGAGGGCAGAATCGGCTGGCGCAAGGGGACCCAGGTCTGCAGCACCAGATAATCCCCCTGGAGCTCCAGGCAGGTGCGCACCGCGATGCCAGGCTCGTCGTGCTCCTCCGCAGGGCCGGCCCCGGATCCACCGCCCTCTAAGGCATCCTGCGGATCGGCCCAAAGACCCGCATTCCTGAGCCCCATACCGACCGCGACCCTGGCCACGCCCGCCCAGTCCTCCGCGTCCAGCACCAGTCGGTGCGCCGGCGCCAAGAGCCGCGCATTGCCGGAGCGGGCCAGCAGGCGCTCATCCTCGAGCCGGGCCAGGAATTCGGAGAGCCACTCGAATCGGTTCACAGGAGATGGCTCCCCGTAATCAGCCCGGTCGCCCGATCCAGCCAGGCGGCCAGAAACCCGGGGATGGCGAGCCCCAGCCACAGGACCAGACCCAGGTGCACGGCGACTGGGATCATATTGGCCTGAACCGGCTGCTGGCCTTCCGGCGCCGCCCCATAGACCATGGGATGGATGTGCCGGAAGAGCCCGGCGAAGGCGACCGCAAGCCCCGAGAGCAGGGCCACCGCAAACCAGGGCGCCGACTTCATGGTCGCGGTGAGCAAAAGAAACTCGCTCATAAAGACCCCGAAGGGCGGGAAGCCTGCAATCGCCGCCACCCCGATCAGGAGCGACCAGCCCACCGCGGGCTGGGTTCGGATCAGCCCCCGGATATGCTCGATGGATTGGGTGCCGGCGATATGGGCCGCATGGCCCACGGTGACGAAGATCGCCGACTTGGTGAGCGAATGAACCAGCATGTGCAGCAGGGCGCCGAAGGTGGCGAGCGGCCCGCCGAGCCCGAAGGCAAAGGTCATGAGCCCCATGTGCTCGATGGACGAGTAGCTGAACATCCGCTTGATGTCCCGCTGGCGGTGCAGGAAAAGTCCGGCGACCAGGAAGGAGACCAGCCCGAACCCCATCAGCAGATAACCCGCCAGGTGCGGGTTCGCCGTCTGAGCCAGGGAGCCGTCCACCAACATCTTGAGCCGCACCACGGCATAGAGGGCGACATTGAGCAGGAGCCCCGAGAGGACCGCGGACATGGGGGTCGGACCCTCGGAATGGGCGTCGGGCAGCCACTGGTGCATCGGGACCAGACCAACCTTGGTCCCGTAGCCGACCAGCAGGAAGACGAATGCGAGCCGCATCACCGCCGGCTCCAACCCGGCCGCATGGGCGTACAGGGTGCTCCAGGTGAGCCCGGCCGCCGGGTCCGCGATTACCCGCTGCGCGGCGAAATAGGTGAGCACCGTACCGAACAGGGCCAGCGCGATCCCCACGCCACACAGGATGAAATACTTCCAGGCCGCCTCCACCGCCTCCGGCGTGCGGTACAGCGAAACGAGAAGCACGGTCGCCAGGGTCGCGCCCTCCACCGCCACCCACATCACACCCAGGTTGTCCGTGGTGAGGGCCAGCAGCATGGTAAACATGAAGAGCTGGTACATGGAGTGATAGGTGCGCAGCCGCCGCGGGCCGATCCGGCCCGTGTCGCAGACATGGCGCATGTAGGGCCGCGAGAAGATGCTGGTGGTCACCCCAACGAAGGCGGTCAACACCACCAGATAGACGTTGAATGCATCGACCCGGAAGGTTAGCCCGGCGATGGGTCCGGCGAGCGCGCCCGCTACCTCCCCCTCAGCCTTGACCTCGGCCGCGAGCCAGATTGCGGCCCCCAGCGAGACAACGGACACGGCCAGATTGAGCCAGCCGGCGATGACTTTCGGTCGCACCAGACGCAGGGCCAGTGCACCCGCAAGCGGCGCGATCAAGACCAGCAGGAGCGCATTCACTGGCCGTCCCCCCTGGTCTCGCTCAAGCGATTGAGCCGGTCCACGTCCAGCGAGTCGATACTCTCCCGGATCTGGAGGAAGAACACCCCGAACAGCACCATGGCCACCAGTACGTCGAACGCGACCCCCAGCTCCACCACCAGGGGCATACCGCCCGTGGCCGAGACCGCGGCCAGGAAGAGTCCGTTCTCCATCGACATGAACCCGAGCACCTGGGCCACCGCCTGGGCACGGAAGACCATCATCAGGAGCCCGATCAGCACCACAGCGAGGCTGATGGCGACGATATTTCGGGTAAAGGTCAGCTCCTCCTGGATCATGGGCAGCACCAGCCAATAGCTGAAGATGACCAGGGCCACCGCCGCCATGGTCACCAAGGTCGGGCTTTGCAGAGACTCCGTATGGCGGTCGAGCTCCAGCCGGCGGGCAAGCCGGTGGAGCATCCAGGGGATCAGGAGCGCCTTCAGCCCCAGGGTCAGGGCGGCCGAGAAATAGAGGTGATGGGAGTGTCCAGTCGCGGCCACCACCGTAGTCACCGCCGCCACCAGCGCGCCCTGCCAGGCAAAGGCATGGATGGCCGAGAGCACCCGGGTCTGGGCCAGCAGCACGAAGGACAGGAACAGCACGATGGCCGCCAACACCAGCACCCCTTGCTGGAGCAGCGGAAGCAGGGTCAGGCTCATGCCCCCACCTCCAGGATCACATGGCTCAGGAGCCCCAGGAGCGACAGCAGCAGGGCCAGATTCAGAAAGGCCGGGGCGCGGAAGAGCCGCATCTTCGCCAGCACCGTCTCGCCCACCGCCAGGGCCACCCCGAGCGCGGCGAGCTTGGCCAGCACGACGACCAAACCGATCCCCAGGGCCGCAGGCCCGAACCCTTGCCCGATCCCCCAGGGCAGAAAGACATTGGCGATCAGGGTCCCATAAAGCAGGAGCTTGATCTGGGCCGCCCACTCCATCAGGGCCAGGTGCCGACCCGAGTACTCGAGCAGCATGGCCTCGTGGATCATGGTCAGCTCCAGGTGGGTCGATGGATTGTCCACCGGGATACGACCGGTCTCCGCGATGGTCACCAGGACCAGGCCGCCCAGGGCGAACAGGTAAGACGGCCGCAGCACGAATCCGTCGGTCAGGTGGTGGTCGATGACGCTGGAGAGGTTGGTGGAATGGGCGGTCATGGTCAGGGTGAAGACCGCCATCAGCATGGCCGGCTCGGCCAGCGCCCCGATCAGCATCTCCCGGGACGCGCCCATGCCCCCGAAGGCGGTACCCACGTCCATGCCCGCCAACGCCAGGAAGACCCGGGCCAGGGCCAGGAGCCCCACCAGCACGATGATGTCGGCCACCGCGGCAATGGGCAGATCCACCGCCAGCAGCGGCACGGTCGCCGCCGCCATCCAGGTCGCCACGAAGACCACATAGGGCGCGGCGCGAAAGAGGGGCGAGGCCGTGTGGGCGACCCGCGCCTCCTTGGCCAGGAGCTTGTAGAGGTCCCGATAGGGCTGAAGCACCGAAGCCCCGCGCCGGTTCTGGAGCCGTGCCTTGACCTTGCGCACCCAGCCGACCAGGAGCGGGGCCAGGGCGGCGTACAGCAGGGCCTGGAGGATCGCCACCCCCCAGCCCAAGGCGGTCAGGTAATGATCCATAGGAGTCCCACCAGGGTCGCCAGGGTCCAGCCCAGATACACTCGGACATTGCCCGATTGCAGCCGCACCACCCGCTTCGCGGCGGACTCCACCGCATGGGCCACCGGCAGGTACAGGAGCCCCCAGGCCCGGTCTCCGATCTTAAGCCGGTGGCGCAGCTGGCCGTCCTCCTGGGGCGAGACCGACTCGTCGATCAGGAACAGGAGCCCGAAGACCCGCCGGATCGGCTGAGAAAACGACGTGGCGGTGTACTGCATCCGCGCCGAGGGCGGGGCGAATCCGCAGTCCCAGGCATCGCTTCGGCGCACCCAGCGCACCGGCGCCCCGCGCGTCCAGAGCCGGTTCAGCCCCCAGAAGGCCACCAGCCCGATCCCGGCCAGCAGGACCACCACCAGGGGTCCGCTATAGCTCGCGGTCTGGGGCGAGACGGGCGTCAGCCAGAGCCAGCCACGGGCACCCGCCTGGGGCAAACCGGTGCCCAGTATCCCAAGGGGTATCGTGTCCATGAGCCCGATCACCCCCGTCGGCAGCACCCCGAGCACCAGGCACAGGATGGCCAAAAGCCCCTGCCCCGCCTGCATCCCCCAGGGTCCGGGCCTGGCCCGACGCACATGGCGGGAGCGCGCCTGGCCCAGGAAGGCGATGCCGTAGACCTTCACGAAGGTGACCGCCACCAATGCGCCGGTGAGCGCCAGCACCGCGGAGGCGATCGGGATCAGGCTGCGCAGCACCCCGCTCTCCAGCTGCCAGGCCTGGAGCGCCGCCTGGAAGGTCAGCCACTCGGAGACGAAGCCGTTGAAGGGCGGGAGCGCGGAGATGGACAGCACCCCCACCAGGAAGAAGAGGCCGGTCCAAGGCTTGCGGCGCAGGAGCCCGCCCATCTGGTCCAGATCCCGCTCGTGGGTGCTGTGCAGAATGGCCCCCGCCCCCAGGAACAGGAGCCCCTTGAAGACCGCGTGGTTCAGGGCGTGGTAGAGGGCCGCCACGAACGCGAGGGCACCCAGGGACTGAAAGCCGGCACTGAGAAAGAGGAGGCTCAAGCCCAAGCCGATAAAGACGATCCCCAAGTTCTCCACGGACGAATAGGCCAGCAACCGTTTGAGGTCCGTCTGCATCAGGGCATAGAGGACGCCCATCAGGGCGGAGAGGCTCCCTACGCCCAACACCGCCACCCCCATCTGCCAGTGGAACTGGCCGATCAGGTCGAAGACCACCCGGACGAAGCCATAGACGGCCACCTTCAGCATGACCCCCGACATGAGCGCAGAGATATGGGAGGGCGCCACCGGGTGGGCCTCGGGCAGCCAGGCATGCAGGGGCACCAGGCCCGCCTTCATACCGAAGCCGATGAATGCGAGGGCGAAGGCCACCCCTGCCCAGACCGCCGGCAGCTCCGCCGCCCGCAGCTGGTCGAAGGCGAATCCGCCGCCGAAGCCCGCGAGCACGCCATAGCCCAGCAGGATCATGAGCCCGCCCACATGGGCCATCAGGAGATACAGAAAGGCGGCCCTGCGGTTGGCCGCCTGCTCGTGGTGGAAGGCGACCAGGAAGTAGGAAGAGAGCGACATCAGCTCCCAGGCCACCATGAACAGGAAGGCATCGTCCGCCAGCACCACCATCAGCATGCCGGTCAGAAAGAGCCCGCTGAACCCACCCAGGGCCACCAGCGAATCCTTGCCGTGCTCGAACCCGCGGACATAGGCCGGTCCGTAGAGCCCCACCGCACAGGTCACGACCCCGATGACCGAGAGAAAGAACCCTGCCAAGGGATCGAGTCGGACATGCCAGGGCAGCCAGGGCAGTCCCAGAGGCAAGGTTGCCTGGACCGACCCACCCAGCACCAGGGCCGTGAGCCCTGCCCCCAGGGCCGCGAGCCCGCCGAGTCCGAGCAGAGGCGTGGCCACCAGCCGCAGGACCGCGGGCACCCGACCGGCAAGCAGGGACAGGATTGCAGAGCCCAGGGCGAATGCCACCGCGAGACCCGCCAGGGCGAGCGCCATGTCCATGCTGAGCGCCGCCGTCATGGGGTCTGCCCCGAGACGGAGGACTGGGCACCTGGCGCGGATACAGCCCGCAACCGCACCCCGCGCCCGCCCGCGGCGCTCGCCGCCCCTTCAGCGATCAGCTCCACCCCCGCCCGATCCAGGGCCTCGACCAGCTTCACCAGGGAGTCCACGTTCCCCCGCACCTGTCCCTCGCTCGCCTCCATGCGCTGAATGGTGGGCAGGGACAGCCCAGCCGCCTTCGCAAGGCGGCGCTGATCGAGCCCGAGCAGGGCCCGGGCGGCGCGGATCTGGGCGGCAGTAATCATGTCCAGGACATCTGTTCTGATGTGCAGACCTGAATCTTAACGGCGCCGATCTTCACAGGGCAAGGGCAAGGGTCCGGTTCCCCCGTGCGTCCAGCGCGCCTGGGAACCCCGCCTTGACATTGGACCGGGCCAGGACAGCCTGCTGCCCCTTCCGGCCGCAGCCGGCTAATGGCGGAACCATAGGCGACCCGGAGTCCGGGTCTATAATCCACCAATCCCCAACACCGGCAGAGGCCCCCATGTCGCTGCAACCCAAACCCCATCTGAGCTTCGAGGACTGGCTGGAAGGCGAGCGCGCGGCCTTGGAGGGCCGCAGCGAGTATATCGGCGGCGAGGTATTCGCCATGACCGGGGCAAGCGCAGCCCACAACGCCATCGTGCGGAATATCAGCGGCCAACTGTGGACGCAGATGAAGGGCCGCCCCTGCCAGGTCTACGCGAACGACATGAAGGTGCGCGTCAACGCATCCAGTGCGGGGACCTATCCGGATCTGGTCGCCTTCTGCACCCAGCCCGAATTCCAGGATAGCCGCAGCGATGTGCTGCTCAACCCGAGCCTGATCGTCGAGGTCCTCTCCGACTCCACCGAGGCCTACGACCGCGGCGGCAAGTTCGCCCTCTATCGCCAGATCCCGAGCTTGCGGGAATACCTGTTGATCTCCCAACACCAGGTCCAGGTGGATCTCTATACCCGCGGCGACGACGATCGCTGGACGCTCACGGACTTCACAGCCCTCACGGACAGCGTGCCCCTAGGGAGCGTCGATTGCACCTTGGCGCTGGCGGAGGTTTATGACAAGGTGGGCATTGGGGCGGCCTGAAAAAAAGCGCGCCGCTCTCGGGAGCCGAGCGCTCATTTTTGTGACAGGTCGAATTCTGATCCGAGCTCGACGAAGGAGCCGGCTGACGCGATATGCAGGTTCAACGCCTGCGCCACCCACGAACTGGATGGGCTCCGGCTCCTGCGGTTGTGCCTCCGGTGCAGGTTCATGTCGCCCAGGCTCGGGCTGCGCCTCAGGCTGAGCTTCGGCCTGCGGTGGCGGTGGTAGCGCGAACTGAACTCGACCGTCAATATGTGCGCCTTCGAAGTCCGGGATGGTTACCAAACCGGCTTGCTCCAGAGAGCGACGGATGTACCAGTTCACATTGGAACCGCGACGAAGCGCGTCGAACCATCCGATCAGCTCTCGGACTGAGATGGACTCTGGCGCACGTCCTTGTCGAAGGGTTTCAGCGATGTCACCCAGGAGGCGGTTTCTTGCTTCGATCTCCATGTGCGGTACCAGAGAGCGGTCGGTTTGTGACGCCTAACGTTCCGGCCAAGGCGGCGCGCGCCACCGACGAGCCCTCAAAAAAGCACAACGCCCGTGGCGCGCGCTCGCTCTTTGGCCGAAAGTTAGGCATTGCGTTTCTTGGTTTTGGAATTAAGTAAACTGTCACCGGAACTTATGCTTTTTGGTCATCTTCACTTAGATCCATATTAAATATTTCTTCAAGCGTTTTTGTTGTCTTAAAATCGCCGGTTTTTGATGCAATATAAAATTGACATAATTTTCTAATTGCAACAATATCTCGTAATTTCATTGTTTTTGTGTCTATGCCTTTTTCCGATATTTGAGAGGCAAAGCCAGAGGTTGAAAACAATGCTGCCCCAGCTGCTTCTTCCTTCGCGGAAATTTCCAGTAGTTTCTGAATAGGTTTTTCACTTACAGTTTTCCCGGAGCGCCAATGTTTAAGCTCAATAAAGTATTTCCTTATTCCAAACACCCCGTCAATGCGGTCCGACGAAAGACAAAATAAAATAATATCTTTGCCGCCGTCTTTTGAACCATCAGTTAATATCACTTTGAATCCGATTTCTTCAAAGGCCTGAGCCATAATTCGCTCTAGGTCTCTCCATTCGATTTTTTCTAAGCATTTAGCCTCATTAGCTATCTGCCGAATTAATTTTTCGCCACACTCGCGCAAAATGTTTTCTATAGGATCTATCCATAGATCTTCATAGAACTGATCATTTCTGAACATCTTTGAACTCTTAACTTTGCCCAACCCTCTGTTAACACCACGCCCACATCTGATATCATTAAGCGCGGCTGAAAATAACTGGTGCGTTATTACACTTGGATAAACTCCTCCATTTTGGAGATAAATCTGGCCACTAAAATAAACGTCGTTCAAAATGTCTTCTATTATTAAGCTGCTTGGTTCCGCTGCTCCGGTAAATGGTGAAATTTTAACCCGACAGGTCTGATCAAGCTGGCATTCACCTTCCTGAATTAAAGCTGATATTAGTAAGTTACCCCTTAAGGCTTTATCATTTTCAAGAAATCCAAAGGTTGAATCAATGTAATCTTTGGAAACTTGTGCCCTTTCAAAAAAATGTCGGACGCCACCTTTAATCGCTGCTGCGGAGATTATTGCTTTCCCCTCATAATCCCGATTCGCCACATTCAGCTTGTCAAAATGGAGTCTAATTTGCCAAGCTTTTCTGTTTATTATCATGGGTATAGTTTTTAAGCATAACGTGGCGGTTAACCGGCGCCCTTCTCTCCTCTGGTCTGTCCGGTCCCCGGAACGGGCGCCGCGTTCAACCGCTTTGTTAGGCCGGTAGGGGCTGCCGGTCGCTGCCGGTCCTCTCCCAAAGGCGGAAACTCCCCAGGCT
>JBGSOR010000268.1:0-8778 GCA_041738985.1 Chromatiaceae bacterium
ACCGTCTTCAAGCTCTACGACACCTACGGTTTCCCCACGGACCTGACGGCGGACATCGCCCGCGAGCGAGGGCTCTCTCTGGACATGGACGGCTTCGAGCGCGCGATGGAGCAGCAGAAAGAGCGGGCGCGGGCCGCCAGCCAGTTCGGCGCGGGCCAGGAGATCGCCCTTGATGTCCAAGGCCAGACCGAGTTCTGCGGCTACGACACCCTGGTCGAGTCCGCAACGGTCGTGGCCCTGTTTCGGGATGGGCAATCCTGCGACATCCTGGACGCCGGTGCCGAGGGTCTGGTGGTCCTGGACGTGACGCCCTTCTACGGAGAGTCGGGCGGCCAAGTCGGCGATCGCGGTACCCTGATCGCCGAGGCCGGACGCTTCGAAGTGTCGGATACGCAGAAGCAGGGCGAGGGGGTTATCTGCCACTTGGGCCGGGTGGTCGAGGGTCAGATCGCCGTCGGCGACGCGGTCGAGGCGCAAGTGGACCTCGTGCGTCGGCGCGCCGTTGCACTCAACCATTCCGCAACTCACCTGTTGCATGCCGCCTTGCGGCAGGTCCTCGGGTCCCATGTCCAGCAGAAGGGCTCTCTGGTAGGGCCCGACCGTTTGCGCTTCGATTTCTCCCACTTCGAGCCCGTCACACGGGACCAGCAGCTCGAGATCGAGCGCCTAGTCAACCGGGAGATCCGCGAGAACCACATGGTGGAGACCCGGATCATGAGCCTGGAGGACGCGAAGACCGCCGGGGCCATGGCCCTGTTCGGGGAGAAGTACTCCGATCAGGTCAGGGTGTTGCGTATGGGAGACTTCTCTACCGAGCTGTGCGGCGGAACCCATGTGAAGGCCGTGGGCGACATCGGACTCTTCAAGATCGTCTCCGAAGGCGGTATCGCCTCCGGCGTGCGGCGTATCGAGGCCATGACCGGTGCGGGCGCCCTGGAATGGGTTCAGGCGGACGAGGACCGGGTTCTGCGGCTTGCCGGGCTCCTGCGCGGCGGCCGCGACGACCTGGACGATCGGGTGGTGGGCCTCTTGGACCGCAGCCGAGCGCTGGAAAAGGAGCTTGATCGGATCAAATCGCGCCTGGCCAGCTCCGCAGGCCAGGATCTTGCATCCCAGGCGGTCGACGTGGCGGGGGTCAAGGTCCTCGCGGCGCGGATCGACGGCGTCGACCCCAAGTCTTTGCGCGACACCCTGGACCAGATCAAGGACAAGCTCGGCTCCGCGGTGGTGGTGCTGGCCACCGAGGCAGACGGCAAGGTGAGCCTGGTGGCCGGGGTCACGAAGGATCTGACGGCCCGTCTCAAGGCCGGGGATCTGATCCGGGACCTGGCCTCACAGGTCGGCGGCAAAGGCGGCGGACGCCCAGATATGGCCCAGGCCGGCGGCAATGACCCGGCGGGCCTGCCGGTGGCCTTGGGCCTCGTGGAGGATTGGGTGCGCAGTAGAAGTGGCGAGTAGGCAGTGGCGAGTGGCGAGTGGCTGCGATGATCGGGCGGATACACTGCCCTCGGCCCTTGGCCCTGTGACGCTTCCCGAACCCACCGCTGCTGCAGCAGTGCTCGTTATACCCAGACCATCCAAATTTTGCCGTTGTTCCGATCGTTCCTAGAGCAACCAACCAACCTAGCCACTCGCAACTCGCAACTCGCAACTCGCAACTCGCAACTTCTTAAATGGCTCTTATCGTTCAAAAATACGGAGGCACCTCCGTCGGCAGCATCGACCGCATCCGCGCGGTCGCCGAGCGCGTCAAGCGTTGGCGGGACAAGGGCGACCATGTCGTGGTCGTGGTCTCGGCCATGTCCGGTGAGACCGACCGCCTGATCGGACTCGCCAAGCAGGTACAGGACAGGCCCGTCCCGCGGGAGCTCGACGTGCTGCTTTCCACGGGAGAGCAAGTCACGATCGCCCTGCTCAGCATGGCCCTGGAGTCTCAGGGCTGCCCCGCACGCTCCTATACCGGCGCCCAGGTACACATCCTCACAGACAGCGCGTACAACAAGGCGCGCATCCGCGACATCGACGCCGCCCGGGTGCGTGGTGACCTGGACGCCGGACGGGTGGTGGTGATCGCCGGATTCCAAGGCATCGACGGCCAAGGCAATATCACTACCCTAGGACGCGGTGGCTCCGATACGTCCGCGGTGGCGATTGCAGCCGCCCTCAAGGCCCACGAGTGCCAGATCTACACCGACGTGGACGGGGTCTATACGACGGACCCCCGGGTCGAGCCCAAGGCCCGCAAGCTCGATCGCATCACCTTCGAGGAGATGCTCGAGATGGCGAGTCTGGGCTCCAAGGTCCTGCAGATCCGCTCGGTGGAATTTGCCGGCAAGTACAAGGTCCCACTACGCGTGCTGTCCAGCTTCGACGAGGGGGAAGGCACGCTGATTACGTTTGAGGAGGAGCTCGTGGAAGACGCCCAGATTTCCGGCATCGCATTCAGCCGGGACGAAGCCAAGCTCACGGTGCTTGGGGTGCCGGACCAGCCTGGCGTGGCGCACAAGATCCTGGGCACGATCGCAGAGGCGAACATCGAGGTGGACATGATCGTCCAGAATATTGCCCCGGACGAGGCGACCACGGATTTCACCTTCACCGTGCATCGCAACGACTACGAGCGTGCCCTGGAAATCCTCAAGGGAAGCATGATCGGACGCTCGGCACGCCAGATCTTGGGCGACGCCCGGATCGTCAAGATATCGCTCGTCGGTGTCGGCATGCGAAACCACGCCGGTATCGCCAGCCGGATGTTCGGCGCCCTTGCCCGGGAGGGGATTAACATTCGGATGATCTCAACCTCGGAGATCAAGATCTCGGTCGTGGTGGACGAAAAGTATCTGGAGCTCGGAGTGCGTGCACTGCACGAAGCCTTCCAGCTCGACCGCGAGCTGCCCGCGCGAGATTAGCTTCCGATCACGATAAGACTGCCGTCTGGCGGGTAGTTGCTGAGATTTCCGCGTTTGTTGAATACCTTTACAGCCGCGAAATGTCTTGGAATCGAAACAAAACAGCTTTGGGCACGCCTGGGCTGTTGCTAGAATCCAAGAGGGGCTCTGAGCCCCGTGGCTTGGTTGGGTGTGGCTTGGCCTGCGCAGCTCGGCGACGGATCCAGATCGGTTGCGTTTGAGTCGGCCACCCAAGTTCGGATAAAGGATTGAAGGGAGAAACATAAAATGCTGATCTTGACTCGCCGGGTAGGCGAGACCCTCATGATCGGTGACGAAGTCACCGTGACGGTCCTAGGCGTTAAAGGCAACCAGGTTCGGATTGGGGTTAACGCCCCAAGGGACGTTGCCGTGCATCGCGAGGAGATCTACGAACGCATCAAACGCGAGCAGGCCGAGGCTGGCCAGGGTCCTGGCGCAGTTAGCCAGGACGCACAACCGGAGTAGCTGGCAAGCACGCCACGGCCGCGATAAAATGCCGGGCCTGACGGTGTTGTGCCCGGCATTTGTCGCTAACAGGAGATCCCCGCCCGGTCGTTCTGACGAGCAGCTCACGAGCGCGTGACAGACGCACATCAGCGCTGTCTCGCCCCCTAAGGAGAGATGGCCGAGAGGCTGAAGGCGCTCCCCTGCTAAGGGAGTATGGGTCAAAAGCCCATCGAGGGTTCGAATCCCTCTCTCTCCGCCAAACCACCCCTGCGACGGATATTTCCCGAACAGTTCGGTTCGAACACTGCCGTAGCGCTACTCGCTTTCGGCACCTCGGCGAGCTTCCGGTTTCCGATACGACGTCGGACTCGCGGCCATTCGCGTCGACCGTCTTTCCCCTGCCCTCCCTCCCTGGACCGTATGGCGGCAAAGGCATGTAACCGATCGGGCGAGAGGGGCGCCATTCCCTTGCATTCGGACGGCTGCGTAGGTCTCAAGCCGCCAGTCCCCGCCCTTGAAGCTCCTTGATCCGGTCCCGTACGGCAGCGGCCTTCTCGAACTCCAGGTCTTTGGCATAGCGGTACATCTCTTTCTCCATGGACTTGATCTTTTTTGCCATCTGCTGCGGTGTGAGCCGGGCGTACTCGGCAAGCTCTTCTGCCACTCGCGCATAGGCTCTGGCCTCCATGGGTGCGCCCGGATGTGCGCCGTCCAGGATATCTGCGACCGCCTTTCGGATCGTTTGCGGCGTAATCCCGTGGGTCTCGTTGAAGGCGATCTGTTTGGCACGGCGGCGCTCCGTCTCGCCGATGGCGCGCTCCATGGAGCCGGTAATCCGGTCTGCATACAGGATCGCCTTGCCATTGGCATTCCGAGCCGCGCGGCCGATGGTCTGGATGAGCGATCCCTCCGAGCGCAAGAAGCCTTCCTTGTCCGCGTCCAGGATCGCAACGAGCGAGACCTCCGGCATGTCCAGCCCCTCTCGAAGCAGATTGATCCCCACCAGGACGTCGAACTCGCCCAGGCGGAGATCCCGGATGATCTCGACCCGCTCGACGGTATCGATGTCCGAGTGCAGATACCGGACCTTGACCCCGTGCTCGTTGAGGTACTCGGTCAGATCCTCGGCCATGCGCTTGGTCAGGGTCGTGACCAGCACCCGCTCGCCAGCCGCGACCCGCAGGCCGATCTCGGAGAGCAGATCGTCCACTTGAGCCAGGGCCGGGCGGACCTCCAGGTCCGGATCTACAAGTCCGGTCGGGCGCACCACTTGCTCGACGACGGCGCCGGAATGCTCGATCTCGTAGCTGCGAGGCGTGGCGGATACATAAATCGTCTGGGGCTGGCGCGCCTGAAACTCTTCGAATCGGAGCGGGCGGTTGTCCAGGGCGGAGGGCAGTCGGAAGCCGTACTCCACCAGGTTCTCCTTGCGGGACCGATCGCCGCGGTACATGCCTCCGAGCTGAGGCACGGTGACATGACTCTCGTCGATGACGACGATGGCATTGGCCGGCAGGTAGTCGTAGAGGGTCGGGGGCGGCTCCCCGGGGCCGCGCCCTGAGAGATAGCGGCTGTAGTTCTCGATGCCGGAGCAGTACCCCACCTCCAGCATCATCTCCATATCGAACAGGGTCCGTTGCTCCAGGCGCTGCGCCTCTACCAGCTTGTTGTTGTCCCGCAGCCAGTTGAGTCGGTCCTTAAGCTCCAGCTTGATCTGCTCCACGGCCCCCACGATGGTTTCCCGGGGCGTCGCATAGTGGGTCTTCGGGAAAACGGTGTAGCGGGGAACTTTGCGCAGGACCTCTCCGCTGAGTGGATCGAACAGGGACAGAGACTCGACCTCGTCGTCGAACAGCTCCACGCGCAGCGCCTCGTCGTCGGACTCCGCCGGGTAGATATCGATCACGTCTCCGCGCACCCGATAGGTACCCCGGGAGAGCTCGATCTCGTTGCGCCGGTACTGGAGGTCGGCGAGCCGCCGCAGCAGACCGCGCTGGTCGATGATGTCTCCGCGGTTGAGATGCAGCACCATCTTTAGATAGGCGTCCGGGTCCCCCAGCCCATAAATCGAGGACACGGTCGCGACGATCACCACGTCCGGGCGCTCCAGCAGGGCCTTGGTCGCCGAGAGTCGCATTTGCTCGATGTGCTCGTTAATCGAGGCGTCTTTCTCAATGTAGGTGTCCGTGGCCGGAACATAGGCCTCCGGCTGGTAGTAGTCGTAGTAGGAGACGAAGTATTCCACCGCATTGCGCGGGAAGAACTCGCGCATCTCGCCGTAGAGCTGGGCGGCGAGGGTCTTGTTGGGCGCCAGGACCAGGGCCGGACGCTGGACTTCTGCGATCACGTTGGCGATGGTGAAGGTCTTGCCTGACCCGGTGACGCCCAACAGGGTCATGGCGGCCTCGCCGTCCCGCAGTCCCTCGACGAGGCGCCGGATCGCCGCCGGCTGGTCGCCCGTGGGCGCGAACGAAGAAACGAGCTCGAAGGGTTTGGACATTTGAACCTCATCGGCGGCAGATCCGTCCCCGCCGGGTGCAAACGAGCCCGAACCTGGCGGTAGTGCGACCGAGCGGGACTTCCGAGCGGGATGCCCGGTCCGAGGGGATCCGCTATTATTGTGGGCCGTTTTTCCCAGTTCCAGCCGAATCAGCGACCCCGAGACCTTTGCAGATGACCATCAAGCTCGCCGCCCGTGTCCAGGCCGTCAAGCCTTCCGCCACCCTCGCCGTAGACGCCCGGGCCAAGGCCCTCAAGGCGGCCGGTCAGGACGTCATCGGGCTTGGGGCCGGAGAGCCGGACTTCGATACCCCGGACCATATCAAGGACGCGGCCATCGAGGCGATCCGCCAGGGCTTCACCAAGTACACTGCGGTCGATGGCATGCCCAGCCTTAAGGCCGCAGTGTCCGCCAAATTCAAGCGCGAGAATGGCCTCGACTATTCCCTCGAGCAGATTCTGGTCTCTTGCGGCGGCAAACAGAGCTTCTTCAACCTCGCCCAGGCGGTAATCGATCCAGGCGACGAGGTCGTCATCCCGGCCCCCTATTGGGTCTCCTATCCGGACATAGTGCTCCTCGCCGGGGGCGCCCCCGTGCTGGTTCACGCAGGGGCCGACCAACGCTTCAAGATACTCCCGGCCCAGCTCCGGGGGGCGCTTAACGACACGACCAAGCTGGTGGTCATCAACAGCCCCTCGAACCCCACCGGCATGGCCTACAGCGCGGACGAGCTCAAGGCCCTGGGGGCGGTCCTTCGGGACTTCCCGCGGGCGCTGATCGCCACCGACGACATGTACGAGCATATCCGGTGGGACTCCAGCCCTTTTGTCAACATTCTGAATGTCTGTCCCGACCTGGCCCCACGCACCCTGGTGCTGAATGGCGTCTCCAAGGCGTACTCCATGACCGGTTGGCGCATCGGCTATGCAGGCGGGCCAGCCGAGGTCATCAAGGCAATGACCAAGGTCCAATCCCAGAGCACCTCGAACCCCACGTCGATCGCCCAGGTGGCGGCCCAGGCCGCCCTGGAAGGCCCCCAGGATTGCATCGGCATCATGCTCAAGGCGTTCAAAGAGCGCCACGACCACGTGGTCCAGCGCCTCAACGCCATCCCCGGGGTCGAGTGTTTGCCGACGGACGGGACCTTTTACGTCTTCCCGAGCGTCCAGCAGGCGATCGGCCGGCTGGCCGGGGTCAACAATGACCTGGAGCTCGCGGAATACCTGCTGGAGCGGGCTGGGGTGGCCCTGGTGCCGGGCTCGGCCTTTGGCCTCTCCGGATACGTACGTATCTCGATCGCGACCAGCCCGACAAACCTGGATCAGGCATTGGACCGCATGGCCTCGGCGTTCGCGTGACGGCTGGCGTCCGGGATCGGCCGGCTTCGTCGGATCGGTACGGGAGCGCTTGCCACCCTTGTGCAGTCAGGCATCAAGGCCCCGTCTAACGGGATTTAAGACAGAGGGAGTCGATTGCCACGCGCTACCCTTTGCCATTGGAAAGCGAAGCGTGACGCGGGATTGACGAGGGCAGCTCGCGTCGGTATCTTATCGGGCTCGCGACTTTCCCCGGTAGCTCAGTCGGTAGAGCGGGTGACTGTTAATCACTAGGTCGGCGGTTCGAGCCCGTCCCGGGGAGCCAAATAGGCAGATTCGGCCAATGATCGACGTTGGCGAATTCTCACACCTGCCCAGGTAGCTCAGTTGGTAGAGCAGGGGACTGAAAATCCCCGTGTCGGTGGTTCGATTCCGCCCCTGGGCACCATAAAAACAGTAAGTTAGGCTCGCAAGGATGCGTGTAGATTCGCCTGGTTTCGCCCGTTTTACGTTACTTTGTGGTACCTCTACTGGTACCTGCCCCATCGAAGCAACCAAGATCGGTCTCTTTTAATGGGACCATCCCCGACAACGGCTTAGACGCATCCCGTCTGGGCCGTTTTCGTTTGGGCTTTAGGCGAGGCCAAGCTGGCTTCGGACGCCGTTCGCCGAGACTCTGAACGGCGAGGCTGCACCGATCGGTTCGTGCTGGACGCCAACCTGAGTATGGTCGCCAGGATGCCGCCGGCCCCGAGGTCCAGGGGCTTCGTCGGACCCGACCCAGCAGTCGCGATGCCGCCATCGGACCCGCGACGTGCCGGTGAGTGCGTTGAACGTCTTGCCGCACCCCCCCACCGAAGGCGCGGTAAGTCCAGATGCCGTCCCCAGTGCGACTTTGATGCCAGAACACGCAGGCAAGCGCACGTTCCAGGACAGCAATAAGCAGACTTCGGGATGAAGAATAACGCCAGCGTGGCGCCATGCCAGCCGGTGCGGTCGGTGCAACGCGCCCGAACCGCGGTGTGGGTCCCCTGGATATTGGCTATGGCCATCTCTTGGTAGGGACGGGTGGGCTTGCGGGTGATCTGGTCGATATGGAAGGCGGCCGAAAAGGCAGGGCCCCAACGCTGCCAGTCGCTGCCGACCCCGTACCGGGCAATGATTTCCTGCGGGGTCGGCGGCGCCGGGAACGACTCGTAGGCACCGGTCTCGAGCAAGTTGAAAGGCGCGTCCTGACGACTTGCCCTCTGGCCGGGCGCTCATTCGCCGACGCGTCTCAGCACCGTCTCGATCACCTGTGGGGAGATGCGGAAGTCGCAGCCGTGCTGACGTGCCAAGACTTCCCGAGCCGAGCCGATTAGCCCCCGCGTCTTGGCCATGCCGATGATCGCCGCGGTGCCGGCCACGGCCAGTCCATGCTCCATGGCGACCGCACGGCCGGCGCGCTCGTCCATCAGCAACAGGCTAGGCTCGGGGTGGGCTAGGGCGATCCGAATACAGGCCGCCTCGCCCTCGTCGAGATCGGGAAGCGCCAGGGTGCCCGGCGCCGCATCGGTCTGCTTCAGCCAGCCCGCGGCCTCCGCGG
>JBGSOR010000277.1:0-1664 GCA_041738985.1 Chromatiaceae bacterium
CCCGTCTGGCGGCCCACGCCGGCAACCTGGAGCGCCTGCGGGACGACTATGCACGGACCGCCCGGCGCGCCCGCGCCCTGGAAGACGTGCTCCTGCCCGAGATCGACGAGACCTTGCGCACCATCGAGGGCGCGTTGGAAGAGTTGGAACGTGAAGAAAGCGTCCGCGCGCGCCGGATGGGACGCTGAGGGCGCTTATTTCCAAATCCGATCGACCGGCCGATAAAGTGGACCCCGAAAATCGGACGATAATTTAAGCTTGCGCCAAACGAAAGGGGCAGAGAAAGATGGGCGAAGCGAAGCGCAAGAGTTACACGGCGGCTTTCAAGGCGAAGGTCGGTCTGGAGGCGATCCGCGGGGTCAGGACGGTCAACAAGATCGGACAGGAGTATGGGGTCCACCTGCAGGTCGGGCAGTGGAAGCGGGAGATCCAAGAGCAGGCCGAGACGCTGCCATCGCCGCCTTGGTGAAGCCCCTCCGAGATCGCGGGAAGATGCCCGAAGGGCGATCCGCCAGCAGGCCACATTACGCAGGGGCGGAACCGCTTTCGCCTGTCAGAACCTCGGATGGGAGAATGAGGAGCACGCAGGACGCGCCACCCGCGGCGCGGCTCCCCGTCCTCCAGTGGTGTTGGCATTCGCGCACGTCAGGGCTACTCTCATCCACAACGTCGCCCGCACTCGGTCGCGCCATGCACCATCGCCACCTCAACCACGAGCAATACACCCTGGCAGCGATCGATGACATCATCGCGCGCGGGCAACGTCAGGACTGGGCCGAGCTCCGTCGCGCTCTGATCGCTGCCCCCAGTCTACGGGACAAGCTGCGGCGCGTCTGTCAGGCACACAGTGCCGACCCCTACGCCCAGCGCTACCACTTTTGGCTGCACTATGTTGAAAAAACCACTGCCTGATTGGGAGCTGGTATTGTCCGCCGCTGCACGATTACAGCAGATCCTGCCGGACGCGGTCCTGGTCGGCGGCACGGCCTCCGCCCTCTATGCCGCTCACCGCTTCTCGGCGGATGCCGATCACGTCCTCACCGACTTGCGCACGCGGTTCGATGGAATCCTATTCGACTTGGAGGCAGTTGCCGGCTGGAAGACGGCACGGATTCAGCGTCCGGTCCAAATCCTTGGCAGCCTGGACGGCATCGAAACCGGGATTCGGCAATTGATTCGCGATGAGCCTCTCGAAACTGCCGTGCTCGATTACCGAGGTGTGCGGTTGACCGTTCCCAGCCAGGCGGAGATGTTGCGTATCAAGGCCGTATTGGTGCTCAAGCGAAATGCCACGCGGGACTACCTCGACTTCGTGGCCTTGGCGTCGCAGATGAGCGACGAAGCAATCAGCTCGGCCCTGGGACGATTCGACGAGCTCTACCCGCAGCCCAACGGCGAGTCGGCCCTCCAGCAATTAGAAATACAGCTTGCCAATCCAATGCCCTACGATCTCGAGGGAGTCGCTCTCGGCGAGTACAAGAACCTCGCTCCCCGTTGGCATGACTGGCGCGCCGTCAAACGCGCCTGCGCACGGCTGGCCGTTTTGATCTTCGAGCAAAGCTGCAGGACGAGCGGTGCCGCCAAAGGTCAACCCTAGTAGATGGGCAGAGCGCAGCGATGCCCATCGCCGCGCCCCGCCAACCGGCCGCGGCTCCGGCCGGCGC
>JBGSOR010000316.1:0-1628 GCA_041738985.1 Chromatiaceae bacterium
CGCGCCCAGAACGCCGACGCGACCGCGCCGACCCCGCCGATCCCGGGCTGCGCCCCCCGCTGATGCCCCCTGCATGATCGCCGGGCGCGGGGACGGACTACCCTACTGGCGCCTGTCCGCCTACTACTTCTTCTACTTCGCCTCCCTGGGGGCACTGGTCCCCTACTGGGGTCTCTATCTCCAGTCGCGCGGCTTCGACGCCCTCGCTATCGGCCAGCTCATGGCCATTCTTGCCGGGACCAAGATCGTGGCGCCCATGATCTGGGGCCACATCGCGGACCGGACCGGACGGCGGATGCCGCTGGTGCAATACGGGTCCCTGGCCGCGGCGACTGCCTTCGGCGGGGTCTTCGCTGCCCAGGGCTTCTGGGGCATGGCCCTGGCCATGACCTGTTTCAGCTTCTTCTGGAACGCCGCGCTTCCGCAGATGGAATCAGTCACCTTCAATCATCTGGGTACGCGGGCGTCCCGCTATGCGCAGGTGCGGGTCTGGGGGTCCGTGGGGTTCATCCTGGTCGTGGGGGGGCTTGGGCTGCTCCTCGGTCAAGCCCCATTGTCGGTCGTGCCCATCTGGGTGCTCGCCCTCCTTGCGGTCATTTGGGCCGCGACGCTGGCCGTTCCGGATAGCCCTCCGGCCCAGGGCGATGGACCGGCCCCATCGCTCCGCCGGCTCCTGCGCCGCCCCGAGGTCCTGGCCTTCTTCGGCGCCTGCTTTCTCATGCAGGCGGGGCACGGGGTCTATTACGCCTTCTACTCCATCCACCTGAAGGCCGCCGGGTATTCCAGCCCCCAGGTGGGCGCACTTTGGGTCATGGGGGTGGTGGCGGAGGTGCTGGTGTTCTTGGCGATGCACCGGCTCCTGCGCCGGCTCGGCGCCCGTTTGGTGCTGCTCTGGAGCCTGGGGCTCGCAGCCCTGCGCTGGCTCCTGATCGGTGCCTTCGTGGACCTGCTTCCGGTTCAGATCCTCGCCCAAACTCTCCACGCCGCCACCTTCGGGACCTTCCATGCCTCGGCCATCCATCTGGTCCATCACTATTTCCCCGGCCGCACCCAGGGCCGTGGGCAAGCGCTCTATAACAGCCTGAGCTTCGGTGCCGGCGGGGCAGCCGGGAGTCTGCTCGGGGGCCTCGTTTGGTCTACTTGGGGCCCGCTGATCACCTTCGGGGCTGGGGCCTTGGCGGCGGCTCTGGGGTTCGTCGCCGCCTGGCGTTGGGTGGATCGCGAAGGGAGGTATTGAGTCTAGGCAGTGGACGGTCGGGCCGCCTTGTGTGTCCCCCGCACTTCGTGATCTTGGCCGACCTCATCGGGCTCGCCGTCGAGGTGCTCCCGGCATTCCGTGCTGCGGCCCGGGATCCGATCGCGGCTCTGCGAGAGGAACGATCGCGGACTCGCGTTTTGAGCCACTGCCGGTCGCATGCTTCGGGTCGCCATCCCCAACCAGACCCGGAGTCGAAAATGGACGCCTTGACCGACCTGCTCGCAATCCTGATGCTGCTGTCCGGTCTATTTTTCGGTTTGAATCTCGTCTGCGTCGCCATCGAGCGCTGGCCCGGGCTGGTGACGTACCGCCCGCGGCGCGCATCGGTGCGCATCCGCAGGCCGCAGCGCCGTTTGCGGAGTGTCCGGCC
>JBGSOR010000338.1:0-10700 GCA_041738985.1 Chromatiaceae bacterium
CCCCAGGGCCAGTCCGGGCGACGCGGCCACGCCTTGAAGGCTGCGGCCCTCCCAAACGATGGCCGGCAGCTCAAGGGGGGCGGCGGCAGGCGCCGGCTCTTCCTCCTCCCCCAGACCCGATGCGATCGCCTCCCGCAAGGCCGCTAGGGCGGCGTCGGCGTCCGGGCCAGCGGCCATGACGCGGATGGTGGCGCCCGACTCGATCCCCAGGTTCAAGAGGGCGATCAGGCTCTTGGCATCCCCGGCGCGGTTGCCGTGGCGCACCCGGATGGTCGCCTCGAAGCCCTTCGCGATGCCCACAAGAGTCGTGGCGGGACGCGCGTGCAGGCCGTGGGCGCCTGCGAGAATCAGGTCGAAGTGGTTGGGGAGGTCCTCGGGCAGGTCTGGCTGCACTGGACGATCCGCCGCGGCTGCACCGGAGGACAGACGCCGCTCGATGTCGGTCGGATCCGTGGTATGGGCCAGGCGCGCCGCCTCGTCCGCATCGCCCAAGACATCGGTCAGGTTGGACAGGATCTGCAGGTGCTCGTCGGACTTGGCCGCGATCCCCACCACCAGGTGCACCCGGTCGCCCGGGTTCCACTCCACCCCGGCCGGAACCTGGAGCACCGCCACGCCGGTCTTTTTGATGAGGTCGCGGTCCTTAGGCACGCCGTGGGGGATGGCGATTCCGTTGCCGAGAAAGGTGTTGGCCACCTTTTCTCGCGCGAGCAGGCTGTCTACGTAGCCGGGCTCGATGAACCCGGCATCGACGAGGATCTGGCCGACCTGACGGATGGCGTCGGTCTTGTCCGCGGCGACGGCGCCGAGGCGCACTGCATTGGGGTCGAGAGAGATCATGCCTGTCCTCCTCTTGTCTTGACGATTGGTCCAGTTCAATAGAGCGGAAGTCCCGAGACCGTTTCCCGTAGGTTCCGCTGTGCGGACCGCCGCTTCCAATCGTTGTCGTTGTCGTTGTCGTCATCGACCGAGCCTTGGATCGACCCTCCTGCCGGTCGATTACGACAGCGATCACGACAACGACAACGATTCGAGACGGTCCGGGAATTGCCACTCTGCTGCACTACAGCGAGACGCCGAATTGCATCCCGATCACGGTCGCGTCCGGGATGTCCCCGGTGCCGCCGGGCCGATCGACGTATTGGATGTCGGGCTGGATGTAGGCGAACTTGGTGAGTTGGATGCGATAGCCGAGCTCGAAGATCCATTCGTAATCCGGCCGCCCATTGCCCAGGGCCACCTGCTCGTCGGCATAGTCGTCGGATAGATCGCCGTAGGTGGTGCCGAAGATCAGGCGGTCCTGATTGCGCCCGGCGATGGGTCCGACGTACTGGGCGCCAAGGCTGACCTGTAAGGGGACCAATGCCGGGGCCTGCTGGTCCGTATAGGCCAGGGTGCCGAAGAGGTAGAGCCCTTGGTCGGAGTCCACAGCCTCCGCGGTGACCTGTTGATCCGCCTGGGCGTAGTAGCGGAAGAAGGGGTTGGTGGTGGTATCCGCGTTGAAGTCCGGCATGGGGAAGGACACGGCGTTCAGGCCCAGATTGAAGTGCCCGGGCCGGCCACCCGTCTTCCAGCTCCATTCGAGCTGGCCCATGACCGAGACGCCGTCGCTGGAACGGATGGCGAAGTCGGTGCCGTGGTAGTCCGGATCGAACATCTTATCGGTAAGCTGGTAGACGCCCAGCTTGGCGCGGAAACCGTCGTTCGGCGTGTACTGGAAGCGGGCGCCCCAGACCGCGAAGGGGTAGGAGGTCATCACGCCGTCGAACAGCACAGCGCGGATCTGGCCGTTGATGCTATTGGACAGGTAGTAGCCGTAGAACGGCGATCCGGCGAAGTCGTCGGTGGCGGTGATGCGGCCGAATTTGAAGGCGTACTTCCCGTCGGCCCAGGACTTTTCGAGACTCACGTTGTAGAGGAAATAGGTCTGGCCGCCGACCAACTGCATGACGCTGTAGATGCCGCCCACATCGTCGTCGATGCTCGCCCCGGAGCGGTCGATACCGCTCAGGTTGAAGGTCCAGCCATCCCACCCGAAGGCCTTCTGAAGATCGATCGTCATGCCTGCATAGAGATCGCCGGCCAGGGCGGTTCCCTGCTCGTTGCCGCCGCCGACATTGCTGGCGACGATGGCGTTGTAGTAAGCGAAGAAGGTGTAGCCCTTGGCCGCGAGCTCGGTGCGTTTGCCGCCCCAATCGCCGGTCAGATAATCCCCGTTCAGCCAGCCGCCCCCGGAGGTCGAGGCGCTGCCCGCCGGCAGGGGGACCTCGTCCCCGACGTTGCCGTCCTCGGCCAGAGCCCAGGTGACGGGGAGCATCGCAACGGCCAGGGCAACCAGGGTTCGGGCGGTGCGGGCGTTCTTCATCTTGGTCCTCACGGTGTTGTGGTAGCGAGTCGAGGTTTGCCGACGGGTCAACCCCTGGCTCTCGGTGTAGCCGATCCGGTCGCGACTCACCGAACGTTGGACAGGCGGTGCCCCGGTCGGCTAGGTTCGCCTCCTTTGCGGCGCCCGGTCGGCGGCGCCGCTTCAGCCCTGGGTCGGCCTCGGGAACGCATCACATACCCCCCTGATGAACGGACGATGAACCGACCCGCAGACCTGGACCGAGTACCGGGAGATCGCGGCCTTCTTCAGCGGTCGCCGGCTATCCGACGGCACGGTCCTGGCGGGGACCCTGGAGGCCTATGCGCACGACGGGCAGCGCATCTGGTATCTATTCAGCCACGCGGCGGCCTACGCCGACCATCCGGACCATTCCGGAGCCATGTTCTTCGACCCGGACACCATGGTCCCGGCCATCGACAACCCCGGTTGGGTGCGAGCCTTGCGAGAGTTTCTGGAGCTGCGTCGGTATGGCAGCTCCGGCATCAATCCCTACCGGACCTCGCACCTGGAGGACCTGCGGCCTTGGCGGGCCCTGCTCGGCGAGCGTCAGACCGCGGACTATCTGGAGGTCCTACGCGCCAGCCTGGCCGCCCCCCAGGTGGCGCGGGATCTGCGCCTGCCCGGCTATCGCGCCTATATCACGGCCCTGGAGGACCAGCTTGACCGGGTCATCGCGGGCAGCGCGACGCCCGAGAAGGGATTAAGCGCGGCGGCTCGGTCATGGGAGGCACTGACGGATCGGCTCGGCCGTAACAGCCAGTGGCGGCACTATCGGGAGGCGATGGGTCTGGAATGACCGAGAGATGGACCGGCGAGGACAGGCGTAGGCGTGACGGCCCGGGTCCGTTGGGTTTGCGATCCCCCACCGATGGGAATGCTAAGAGCTCCCTCCGACTTCGAGGAATCCCCGATCCATCGTGGCAACGAAGGCGCTCGCCTGCTCCACCGCCCATTGTGCGTGCTGGGGGTCTACCCAGATCACCCCGGTAATCCGCTGCCAAACGGATCTCCGCCGCACGCCGGGCCTTGACCATAAGCTCGGATGCGTTCACAACCGGATCCCCTCGCGCCGGATGTTGTCGAGCAGTCGCGGGTTGACATAGGTATCCGGATGTTGCCACTCGTCTTCCCAGATCGGCAGCGGCTGGATGCGTATGCCCGTCTCCAACAAGACCTCATAGGCGATGTCCGCCAATTTCAGTTTGGAATCGAGAAACGCTTCCGTCCGACCCGGTATCAAAATAGCAACGTCGGCGTCGCTGTCGGGTCGGAAGCTGCCACGGGCCCGGCTGCCAAACAGCCATGCGGCTTTGAAGGCAAAATCCGCTGCGGCTCTCAACAGAAAAAGCCTGACTGCGCTCTCGGTGTTGGGGTCGAGGTGGCGCACGGTTCCGCTGTCGTTCATGGTAATCCGGGCAAGCCAGGAAGCACTGGAGGGCATGGTGAGGAACGCACCGTAAAGCGATGGATGTCGATGTGATGGTTCCCAATCGCCCGCTTTGACCTACCCACGCTACGCGCCAGGCACCCACAAATCGTCCAGATCGATCATGATCGCATCGAACGGCGCCACTGAGACCTGCTCTGACCCGTCAAAGCGACCAATCTCGCGCCAGAACCCGGCAGCGAGTGCATAGGCCTCGAGGGTGCGTGCGAGGGGATCGATCAACCAGGCGTAGGCTACCCCGAATCGCGCATAGATCGGCATCTTGACCTCGCGGTCAACGCTGGCGGTAGACGGCGATAGGATCTCGCACACCCAATCCGGGACCACGGTGCAACGGTGCCCCTCCGGGAGGTGCGGCATGCGTTCGCGCCGCCATCCGGCCAAGTCCGGGACATCGACCTCGGTATTGTGTATGAAGTGGAGCTCCGGCTCGGCGATGATCCACCAACCGCCGGGGCCACCACGGCCCTTTTGGAAGGGGCCGACCAGCTCGTCGACTAACGACGAGGCGGCGAGTCCGTGCCTTAGGCTCGGGCGCGGGTGGGCGTAGAGCTGGCCGTCGAGGATCTCCCCGGTCACGCCTTCGGGCAGGGCCTCGACGTGCTCGTAGAGCGTGGGACGGGTGCGTGCATGCATGACGTTAGGCGATTTCCGGAATCGCTCTTACCTCTCGGCCGTTGTCGTTGTCGTTGTCGAGTTTACGATACCCGCGAGGATTCTCCCGCACCTCGCCGTTTCGCTGTCCGATCTGCGCAACCGCGGCCGCGATTCGTCGGTCACGCGCACGGCGATCGCCGCTTCTCGAACGCTCGGCGGTCTGCGGCGCCAAGGCGACGCCCCGAATCGCCGATCCGATCGGCCGCGGGCCGCTGTTGCCCGAATCGCATCGAATCGCTCCTCCGATTACGACAACGACAACGACCGCGATGGCAACCGCTTTCCGACTCGCAACTCAGCTTTTAAGGCTCTGCGGTCTGCAATACCATCCTCACGAGCGTGCTGGCTACATCCTGGCTTGCGGGCCAGGTACGGGCCCCCAACCGGGGGGCAACTTCAACGGCCCACCCCCGCTTCGCCCAATTTTGGGGGCTGAGAACGATGCCGGTGCAAGGCACCCGTCGGGCTGCCGTGGGCATCCCATCACTCATCACTCCGCCCAGCCAACCTCGCGGACCCGTGGCGGTCGTTTGGCGAGGTCTTGCGCCTCTGCTATCGTGCTATCACGTCACCCTCAAAGGAGCTCATCGATGGCCCAGGTTCTGGTTCGCAATCTTGACGACGACGTTAAGGAACGCTTGCGCCTGCGTGCCCACCGGCATGGCCACAGCATGGAGGAGGAGATCCGCGACATCCTGCGGCAGGCATTGGCCGACGACGGGGCGCCCGTACCCAAATTGGGTTCGCGAATCGCTGCTCGCTTCGCCGGCCGGGGCCTGAGCGAGGACCTACCGGAGCTTCGCGGACAGACCCCGCGGCCCGCCGAGTTGGACCGGTGATTATCCTCGACACCAATGTGCTGTCCGCCCTGATGCGTGAGGAGCCGGAACGGCAGGTAGTGGAATGGCTGGACCGTCAAGCGACCGCCTCGATCTGGATTACGAGTATCACGGTCTTCGAGGTCCGACTCGGCCTCGCCCTGCTCCCGGACGGGCGACGCCGGCGCGCGCTCCAACAGACGTTCGAGGAGCTGCTGATAGAAGACCTGGGCGGTCGGATCCTGAGCTTCGATTCAACCGCCGCCGGCGAGGCCGCAACGCTGGCCGCGTCCAGACAAAGGGCGGGGAGCACGGTGGACATCCGCGACACCCAGATCGCCGGTATCGCCCTCGCCCGCCGGGCATCCATCGCCACCCGGAACCTGCGGCACTTCGCGGGACTGACAGTGCCGGTGATCAGCCCCTGGGGGGAGGAATCCACCAGCAAGGGGTGATCGGGCATCGGGTCCCTGCGATCACGTCCCTTAAAAATCCGTTCTGCCTGGATCAAATGGCTCTGGATGCGTTGCTGCCGCACCTGAAACCCGTGAACCTGGGTGATCTCCCCGAGGGCGTGCCTGGGGATCAGGTGATTGATCCTGTTCACAGGGTGGGTGAACGACTCCATCACGCGCCCTGCGGAGCGAGGGTGTCGGGAGGCAGGACTCCAACCCTGCTGCCGCCCCTCGTGGCACACGAGGTCTCGGACGCCTGGGTCGTCGTCGACGATGAGCACCTGAATCATCGGTCGGGGGGCACTGCGGCAACTTGGCCAAGCATTGGCGGCTTCCAAGACATGCGCAAACGAAAGCGGCTCGAGTGCGGTCCAGTTTATCCGATCCGCGCCGACGCACAGACCTGCCGACGAGGTCAGCCGCTGCCCGTTACCGGCAGCAGAGATCCGGAGCCCGGGCGACTCGGAGAGGACCAGCGTCGGGCCTTCCTCATGGACCCGCATTCGGTGCGGGCGTATCCGAGTCAAGACCCGCTCCGGACAGCCAGCGCCGCGCCTCGGCGAGCCGCATCAGCCTCCCCGGGCGGGGGGCCTCCGGGTCCAGATACAGGGGTAGGGTCATGCCCTGGCCGATCGGTGGCCAGGGGGGCGGCAGGCGCTGGTAGCGGCCGCGTCGGTCGCGCATATGGCTGCGGTCGCTGGCGAAGCCCGTCCGGAAGGTCTCCCACGAGACGATCCGCAACCGCGGGGCATAGATGGCCGGGAGGAGGTCCGCCAGGGCAAAAGTGGCGTCCAGCCAGTCCACGCCGGGACTGGGCAGGGGAAGCCGGCTGTCCGGGTCCCAGACCCGGCGCTCACCGTCGAGGGTCACTGCGTGATAGTCCCAGGCGATCAGCCGACCCGGAGGGGCCTCGCGCTGCTCCAGCATGGGACAGCGGCCGGCCCGGGACAGGATGAAGAGGACGTGGCGCTCGCCCGGTCCAAGGGCCGGGTCCGCGCACAGCCACCAGGCGTTCTCCTCGCAATAGAATGGGTGGTAACGCAAGGACGGGCCCGGTGGAGGGCTGAGCTCAATCGTAGAGGTACAGCCCCCGGGTCTCCTCGAGCCAAGCCGCCTCGTCGGCCGCCAGTCGACGCTCCAGGTCCCCTGGCTGCGCCTCTGCATCGTCCACCCAGTCGCGGAGCGCCGTGCCGCCCGACAGGAGGTCGATCGCGAGCCGCTCGGTCTCGTACTCGTAGGGAAAGGACCGCCAGATGGGATAGTCCGGGTGAGCGAGCCGGATGCACTTGAGGAGCAGGGCGATCAGCCGATAGGGCTTGAAGTCCTCGTGCCGATAGCGGTCGTTGTCGGTATGGATCTGAAGACCCGAGCACAGCAGGCCGGCGTGCTTGTGGAAGGTGGGCTCGAACCAGCAGGGCCTGATCCAGGCCCCCCGGGTCCAGTACGGACAGAGCCGCTCGCTCCGCCGCAGGAGCTCGCCCAAGTCCAGGTCCGGGGCCCCGACCAGCTCCAGGGCCAGGGTGGTCCCGCGCCCCTCCGAAAGCGTCGTGCCCTCGATCAGCACGGTACCAGGGAAGCAGCGGGCCATATTGAGGCTGGATGCATTGGGGCTCGGATTGACCCAGGACCGTTCGCCCAGCGGCCAGCCGTACCCCGGTGCCTCCCCCGGCCGGTAGCCGGCTATGGGGATGACCTGGAGCTCCAGGTCCAGGCCCCGGCTCGCCTTGAGCCAGCTTGCCAGCTCGCCCAGGGTAAGCCCGTGGCGCATCAGTATGGGACCGGCGCCCACGAAGCTCTCCCAGCCAGGCTCCAGGATCGAGCCCTCCAAGGGCCGGCCCGCCGGATTCGGCCGATCCAGCACCCAGATGGACTTGCCCGAGGCGGCACAGGCATCCATCAAATAGGCGAGCGTCGTCACGTAGGTGTAGATGCGGGTGCCGATGTCCTGGAGGTCCACGAGCAGGACATCGAAGGTCTCCATCATCCGCGGGGTTGGGTAGCGCACCTCTCCGTAGAGGCTGAAGACCGGGATGCCGTGCACCGGGTCCTCGTAGTCCGCAGTCTCCACCATGTTGTCCTGCTTCTCCCCGCGCATCCCATGCTGGGGGCCGAAGGCGGCGCTCAGGGTCAGCCCGCCCTGATCGATCAGGGCATCCAGGCTGTGGCGACCGTCGGCGGTCACGGAGGCGGGGTGGCCCAGCAGGGCGACGCGCCGCCCTTGGAGCGGGCGGCGCAGTGCGGGGTCGGAGAGCAGGCGGTCGATTCCGAGCTGGATCATGAGAGGTCTTGGGGAGGCCGGGATGAAGATGCACTCGATGCCTCGGATTGTCCTTGCAACCGCGTGGCAACTCAATATTCCAGGAACGCGGTCATCTGCTTGCAGCGCACGCTGGGCAAGCCGTCGGGAAGATCGTCGACGGCCGGGAGCCTTGCGCCCTGAGCTACTATGCCGCATGCGCCGCTCCGATTTCCGATTCGACCTCCCTCCCGAGCTGATCGCCCAGCGTCCCCTCCCCGAGCGCGCGCACTCCCGCCTGCTCGCCCTCGAGGCAACCGATCCGGCCCCCCGGGACCTGATGTTCAGGGACCTGCCAACGCTCCTGCGCCCCGGCGATCTGTTGGTCTTCAACAACACCCGCGTGATGCATGCCCGGCTCTTCGGACACAAGGCGACCGGGGGGCGCGTGGAGGTATTGATCGAGCGCCTGCTAGGCCCCGACCGGGCACTGGCCCAGGTGCGCGCCAGTAAGTCCCCCAAGCCCGGAAGCCGGATCCGGCTGGACGGAGGCGGCGATCTGCAGGCACTGGGTCGCGATGGGGACCTCTTCGAGCTGCGCGCCCTGGACGCGCCCTTCACGGCACTGATGGAGACCCAGGGCCACCTCCCCCTGCCCCCCTACATCGTCCGTCCGGACGACGCTGCAGATGCGGAGCGCTACCAGACGGTCTATGGGACCCGGGAAGGCGCAGTCGCTGCGCCCACCGCCGGGCTGCACTTCGATCTGGCCATGTTGGACCGTCTCTCGGAGATGGGCGTCGACCGGGCCGCGGTCACCCTGCATGTGGGCGCCGGGACCTTCCAGCCGGTGCGTGTGGAGGACCTGGATCGGCACCGAATGCACGCGGAATGGCTGGAGGTGGACGAGACGGTCTGCGCCCGTGTCGCGGCAACGCGGGCGGCAGGCGGACGGGTGGTCGCGGTCGGCACTACCAGCGTACGGAGCCTGGAGAGCGCGGCGGCAGACGGCGAGCTGAAGCCCTTCCGGGGGGATAGCCGGCTCTTCATCCGCCCGGGCTACAGTTTCCGGGCAGTGGACGGGATGGTGACCAACTTCCACCTGCCCGAGTCGACCCTACTCATGCTGGTCTGCGCCTTTGCTGGCCACGAGCGCATCCTGGCCGCCTACCGCCATGCGGTGGAGGCCCGCTACCGGTTCTTCAGCTACGGGGATGCCATGTATCTCGCCCGCCCCTGAATCCGCAGAAGCGCGCGGGCAGCGACGGTACGCATGGCGCAGAGCAGCGAGTCGCCCTGTCCGGTCTCGCCGTTGCGGTTCGGCAAGGTCGGCCGTGGCGGACTCTGCGGCTCCCCGCTATAGTCGGCGCCGCCCCGTGCCCGGGACTGAACGCCCCACTCCCTTCCAAAGGACGACAGGAGCCGTTGCCCATGAATCCCATCACCATGGCTGCCATCCTTGCTGCCGGACTCTTCCTGGTCCTGGTGATCGCCCAGCTGGCGGGGCGCCGGCTTGGTCTGCAGCGCCTGGCCAGGGCCGGGGGCAAAGAGGATCTGGGAGTGGGGGCAGTGCAGGGCGCAGTGTTTGCGCTCCTAGGACTCCTGATCGCCTTTACCTTCAGCGGGGCCGGGGCTCGCTTCGATCTCCGGCGCGACCTGATCGTGGATCACGTGAACGCGCTCGGCACCGCTTGGCTCCGACTCGACCTGCTGCCGGCGACGGACCAGCCGGAGATCCGCTCCCGCTTTCAGGGTTACGTCGATGGGATCGTCGACGCGGCGGCCCAGGTCAAGTCGCCGGACACCCTGGAACGGACGGTCGCCCGGCTCCAGACGCTGCAAGGGGAGATCTGGGGTCTGACTGTGGCTGCCTGCCAGCGGGACGGTCGGCCTCAGGTGGCGACTCTGATGCTGCCGGCCCTGAACGAGGTCTTCGACCTCACCACCACGCGGCTCGCGGCGCGGCAGATCCACGGGCACGTCGGCATCGTTGCGCTGCTGGTCCTGCTCGCTATCCTTTCCGCCCTGCTCGCCGGCCATGCCCAGGCGAAGTCGGCGCGACCGGATCTCCTGCACATGGTCACGTTCGCCGCACTGATCTCGCTCACGCTCTATTTCATCCTGGACTTCGAGTACCCTCGGCTGGGCCTCATCAATATCGACAGATCGGACCAGCTCCTGGTCGCGCTGCAGGCGAGCTTGAAGTAACCCCCAGGACCGACCATCTCCTCCCGCAGGAACCATGGCCCAAGGGGAAGTCCAAGAAGCCATCGCAATCCCTGGCGCGAGTCGGCGACCGTCTGCTGACCGTCGCGGTCCAGGGTCCGAGCAACGGCGCCCAGGGTAAGGTCGATCCACGGCAAGTCCATCGCGAAGATTCCCGGCCCCCTGCTCTCGCCAGTCGCCACTCCCCAGGAGATCCCATGCTGACCCTGCGTATCAACGGCACCGAGCACCAATTGGATCTAGACCCGAACATGCCGCTCCTGTGGGCGATTCGGGAGCACATCGGCCTGACGGGCACCAAATACGGCTGCGGCATGGCCCAGTGCGGTGCCTGCACCGTGTTCCTCAACGGCGCCCCGGTGCAATCCTGCTCCACGCCGCTCTCGGTCGCCGCTGGCGGGGAGGTTCTGACCATCGAGGGCCTGGCCCAGGGCAAGGCCAACGGCGCGCTGGGCCGCGCCGGCGCGGCGGTGCG
>JBGSOR010000355.1:0-3649 GCA_041738985.1 Chromatiaceae bacterium
GCGGCGTGACGCCGTTGGTCGCGCGTCGACAGCCCGCGCCGCTGACCCCGCAGCTCGCGCCGCAATGCCTTAAGGGAATAGGGGGAAAACGTACGCCCGGCCGCGGGAGGGTGAGGGGCAACCGACATAGACCGCTGAGAATGGCCGTTAAACGGTTTGCCGACGACCGGGTCGCCGAGGCAAGTCAACGGTGGATGCGCTTCGCCTATTCACCCAATAGGGCTGCATCCCCTCGACACTCGTCCCTAGCCACTCGCCACTCAAAAAAGCGACACCCCCCGACTGTGCCGTCGCAAGCCTTCGTTCTTGAACCGCGGGGTTCAAGTGGGGACAATCGCGTCGGCTTCAGGCTTTCCGCTCGAAGACGGACTTGCTCAACAGCCTCTTGGTCATGTCCCCCGGGTACGAATTAGGCTCAAGAAAATACCCAGGCCGCGTTCGAGCACTCCAGGGGGTGTCTAGGAGTCGAGGCTATACCCTTTCGGGCGGCACGTCCAGATGCGCGTCGGCGGAAAGTGCCTCGGTCACCCGGTCCTCCAGGCGCCGCAGGCGTCGCACGGTGTCCGAGTCCTCGCCCCCTCGGGACTTCTGGAGCCGAATCAGCTCATGGGCGATATTCAGGGCGGCAAGCACTGCGATCCTGTCGCTTCCGATTACGCGCCCCGTCTGGCGGATCTCCCGCATGCGCGCGTCCAATAGCCGCGCCGAGGCCAAGAGCTCGTCCTGCTCGTCCGGCTGGCAGGCGATGCGGTAATCCTTGTCCAGAATCTTGATGCTGACCCCAAGGGGCTCGGTGCTCACAGGCTCTCCTCCATCGCACGCAGCCGCGACAGCATAGCCTCGACCCTGCTGCGCGCCTGCTCGTTTTTCTCGATCAGCTCCCCCCGCTCTGCGACAAGTGCCTCCTGGCGCGCGCGGAGCGAGGCGTTTTCCTCCTGGAGGCGCCGACACAAGTGGATCAGGGCTTCCACCCGGCGCTCGAGCCCAGCGATGTCGAAGTTGGCCAAGGTCCGGGACTCCTTTGATTTTCCGCGCACTATAGAAGGGGCGGGGGACAGGGTCAATGCGGTCGGGGCGCATGCTATGATCCAGGGCTTTATTGAGGCGGCCCCTGTCGGTGCCGCCAACCCGGAGGCGGCTACGGATATCGACTACGACCGGATCGGGCAGCTCCTGACAGCGAGCGCCCTGTCCCCGACCCCAGGCGAGGCACACGGGATCCTGTGCGGGCTGATTTGCGGCGGGAGCCCCGATCCCGGGCGCGTCTGGCTGGATCAGCTGCTCCCCGTACCCGACCCGAATCAAGAGCAGGATCAGGATGGGCCGGCGCGGGACCTCTTGGAGACCGAGGCGCGCTCGGGCCTCGGCGAGCTGGCTTGCCATACCCTGGAGCAGATTCAGGGACCGCGCATCGGTTTCGATCTGCTCTTGCCGGAGGACTCCCGGCCCCTCGCGGAGCGTGCCACCGCCCTGTACGACTGGGTGCGCGGGTTCCTGTTTGCGCTGGGTGTCCTGGGGCTCTCGGAGCGAGACCTGTCCGCGCAGACCCGGGAGGTGTTTCGGGACTTTGTCGAGCTGACCCGTATGGATCTGGACGAACTGGACGAGGGCGAGGAGAACGAGAAGGCCCTGACCGAGATCGCAGAGCTGGTCTGGGTGGCTGCCATGCTGGTCTACGAAGAGCGGGCCCTAGCCCGTCGGGGGACCCAATGACCGCCGCGGATCACGCGCGCCGTCGCCGTGCCCTACAGAAGTCCATCGGCCCCAGGGGGCTTGCCATCGTCCCCGCGGCTCGGGAGACGTTGCGCAATCGGGATGTCCATTACCCCTTTCGCCAGTCGAGCGATTTCGCGTATCTCACGGGCTTCCACGAGCCCGATGCCATCGCGGTCTTCGCCCCGGGGCGCAAGGAAGGCGAGTACATCCTGTTTGTCCGCCCCCGGGATCCGGAGCGGGAGCAGTGGGACGGCCGACGGGCCGGGGTTGAAGGGGCGGTCGCCGACCATGGCGCAGACCAGGCATACCCCTTGAGCGACCTGGACGGCACCCTCCCCGGGATGATCGACGGGCGGGAGCGGCTCTATTTCCCCATCGGTGCACAGGCGGACTTCGATGCCCGGGTCTTGGGCTGGGTCAACCAGGTCCGCGCCAACGTGCGCAAGGGGGCCGTGCCGCCCGAGACCTTCGTCGCCATCGAGTCCGTGCTGCACGAGCAGCGCCTGCGCAAGGGTGCCTCGGAGATTCGCGTCATGCGCCGGGCCGCGCGTATCTCCGCGGACGGCCACCGGCGGCTCATGGGGCTGTGTCGCCCTGGGCTCGCGGAGTCTGACCTGGAGACCGATTTCCTGCACCACTGCGCCTCCCGGGGCGCACGCTTTCAAGCCTATCCCCCCATCGTGGCCGCCGGAGCCAATGCCTGCATCCTCCACCATGTGGAGAACCGGGCACCTCTGATGGACGGGGATCTGGTGCTGGTCGATGCGGGATGCGAGCTGGACGGCTATGCCTCGGACATCACCCGCACCTTCCCTATCAACGGCCGCTTCAGCGCCGCCCAGCGGACGCTCTACGAGCTGGTCCTGGACGCCCAGCGGGCAGCCATCGCCAAGGCCAAGCCGGGCAACCGCTGGATAGACCCTCACGAGGCGGCACTCAAGGTCCTGACCAAGGGCCTGATCGCGCTGGGTATCCTCTCGGGCAAGCCGGCCCGGCTCATCGAAGACGAGGCGTACAAACCGTACTATATGCACCGCACCGGGCATTGGCTCGGTATGGATGTGCACGATGTGGGGCACTACAAGGAGGGTGGCCAGTGGCGCCTCCTGGAGCCCGGCATGGTGCTCACGGTGGAGCCGGGGCTTTACATGCCCGTTACCCACGAGGTGCCGGCACCCTATCGCCAGATCGGAATCCGCATCGAGGACGATGTCCTGATCACCCCGGACGGCAACGAGATCCTGTCCGCCGGGGCGCCCAAGGATCCGGACGAGGTCGAAGCGGCTTGCAGCGGAAGTTGCGAGTAGCGAGTGGCGAGTGGCGAGGGCCGAGGGGCTAGCCTTTTGTCGGGACTCGGCGTAGTTCATCCTGTTTTTTTGTGTTTCAAGAATTCAATGAACCCAGATCGGGATTCTCGCCACTCGCCACTCGCCACTCGCCACTCGATCTACGACTTGGTCATCGTCGGCGGCGGTCTGATCGGGGGCAGCCTGGCCTGCGCGCTAACCGGGACCGGGCTCAGGGTGGCCCTGGTGGAGGCGGTGGCGGCGGACGCAACGCTGCAGCCGAGCTACGACGAGCGGGTGATTGCGCTCTCATGGGGAAGTCGGCGGATCTTCGAAGGCATCGGGCTCTGGGACCTCATCGCCCCGGAGGCCGAGCCCATCCTGAAGGTTCACATCTGCGAGCGCGGCCAATGCGGTTTCGCGCGACTTAACCACCGGGATCTGGGGGTCGATGCACTGGGCTACGTGGCCCCGGCCCGAGCCATGGGTGCGGCGATCCGCGCCCGGCTCGGGGACGCCGGCGACCCCGCCGCGGGGATCGATCTGCTCTGTCCGGCCCGACTCGGGTCCTACCGGGTCCAGACCGACAGGGTTGAGCTGGATATCCAGGCGGGGGACGATGTGCGCCAGCTCTCCACGCGGCTGCT
>JBGSOR010000377.1:0-4349 GCA_041738985.1 Chromatiaceae bacterium
GGCTTCAGGCGTACATCTTCAGCGTGGTCGCACCCATTTGCCTGGCGACACCCGAGGCCAGGGCACTGTATGCGAGTGCGGCGGACCCGCAGCGGCTCGTTGGCGAGGGCGAGCTTATGCGCCAGACCGAGCTCGCCGACGCCCTGGAGGCGTTGGCGATCGAGGGCGACCGCCTGTTTTACGACGGGGAGATGGCGCGGGCACTTGTGGCACTCTGCGAGCGTCGGGGCGGTCATCTCGGCGCCGCAGACCTCGCCGGCTACCGGACCTGCAGACGCGCCCCGCTGCGCCGCGACTACCGGGACGCTCGCCTCTATCTCAATCCCCCGCCGTCGTCCGGCGGTTTGCTGATCGCCTTCGCCTTGGCCTTGTTGGCAGAGCTGGACCTGGGGCGTAGTCCCTTCGGCACCCCAAGGCACCTGTTGGCCCTGGCCCACGTCATGGAGCAGACGAACCTGGCGCGCAACGCCGGTCCGGCTGACGAGGGGCTCTTGGAGGATGACTGGGTGATGCGGTATCGACGAACGCTGAAGGGCCGTCCGCTCGCGACCCGCGGCACCACCCAGATCAGCGTGCTGGATGCCCAAGGCAACGCCGCGTCGCTGACGCTGTCGAACGGCGAGGGCTGTGGCCAGGTCCTGCCCGGCACCGGCATCATGCTCAACAACATGCTCGGCGAGGAAGACCTCAACCCGGAGGGTTTTCAACACTGGCGCGAGGACGTGCGGGTCTCGTCCATGATGGCGCCGATGGTGGCCGAGCACGCCGGGCGGCTGATCGCCCTGGGCTCGGGCGGCTCCAACCGGCTGCGCACTGCCATCCTGCAAACACTGGTCAACCTGGTCGATTTCGGCATGTCGCCCGACGCGGCTGTCTCCGCCCCGCGCATCCACGTGGAGCGTGCCAATATCGGCATCGAGCCCGGCTTTGCCGCCGATGCGGTTGGCCAGCTAACCGACCACTGGCCGGACCATCGGTTGTGGGACACGCTCAACCTGTTCTTTGGCGGCACGCACACCGTCGTCTACGACGGCCGGCACTTCGCCGGGGCCGGTGACCCGCGCCGCGGCGGGGTGCTGCGGATCGTGTCCTGACCGGCAGTCCGCACAGGAGCGCCCCCCGCCTGCTTCGGCCCGGTTTCCGCCTTCGACGGTCGGACCCGAGGGGTGCGCAGATCTGGGCAAGCCTTGCGGCATCGTTGCGAGCGACACCCGTCGTTCCAGCCAGGCCCCCGAAAGACGAGAGACCGTGGTCCGGATTATCCGGGGATTGGCATCAACCGACTCGACCCATTTCGATCCAACAGCGAGGTACGCCGGCCATGTTGTCTCAGATCGTTCCGGAAGCCAATTATCTCATGCGCATGGCCGATGGAACCATTAAGCAGGTCAATCCCTTTACCGGCACGGAGGTCTGGACCGTTCCGGGCCGGGGCAATCGGCCGCTGGGGGTGCGGCCGCTGAACCCGGCGCCCCTCAATCCCGATGAGCACGATGCCTACTGCTCGTTCTGCGCCCGACGCTATCTGGAGACGCCTCCCGAGAAGGCGCGGCTGATCCGGGCCGGCCACGGCGTCAGCACGCTACGCCATCTGCATGCCGCGAGCCTGTTCGACACGGTCGCCGAATTCCGCCGCATTCCCAATCTGTTCGAGATCGTGTCCTTCGACTATTGGCAGAAGAACTTCGATTACCAGATGCCGGAGCACATCGAAGCGCACAAATGCGATTATCTTGCCTCGGAGGTGGGCCGTCATCACGTACTGCAAGTGGTGGATCAGCGTTTGAGCGCCTCCGGGCTCGATGAGGCCGATCGCAAACGGCTATCTGTCGACGAGCGTCTGCAAATGGCCAACGCGTTCTTCGGTGGCGGCCATGAGCTGATCGTTGCGCGGCGCCATTTCATCGACGGTGCCACCCATGACCACCAACTGGCGTCCTCGGGGACCCTGACCCCGGAAGAGCATTACCAGTACACGCGCTTCACGGTCGACGCCCTGCGCGATCTGTACGCCAATAACCGCTATATCCGATATGTCGCCGTGTTCCAGAACTGGCTGAAACAGGCCGGTGCTTCATTCGATCATCTCCACAAGCAGCTGGTAGCGATCGACGAGCGCGGCGTGCAGAACGACCTGGCATTGCGGCGGGCGAGGGATAATCCGAATATCTACAACGAGGCGGGAGTCAATTTCGCGGCCTATCGGAATCTCGTCGTGGCCGAAAACGATCACGCCATCGCCTTCGCCGGCTTCGGCCATCGCTTCCCGACGATGGAGATCTACTCCAAGAGCGAGCGCAGTCAGCCCTGGAGCCACTCGGCGGAAGAGCTGCGCGGCATTTCCGATCTGGTGCATGGCTGCCATGCCGCCGCCGGGCCGGACATCCCCTGTAACGAGGAGTGGTACTACAAGCCACCGGACGTGGATGTGCCGATGCCGTGGCGCATCCTGATCAAATGGCGCGTCTCGACCCCGGCGGGATTCGAGGGCGGCACCAGGATCTATGTCAACACCATCGATCCGGATGGCCTGCGCGACCGGGTCGTGCCGAGGCTGTTCCAGCTCAAGAACGAGGGGAAGATCGCACAGATGAAGATCGCCTTCGAGTGCGCCTGCACCCCGAACTGCCTGCGCTACAATCCGGCCGTCCGTCACATGCAATTGTCCGACCTGGAAACTCCGCCGTTTTCCGGCAGTCCTGCGCCCTGGGAGTGATCGTTTTCGCTCCTTTGTCTGGCACCTTTGAAGGGACCGGCCTTCGACCAGGCGCTCGGGTCGCGGGTCTCGGGCGGTTGGGCCTCCTCTGCCCTTTTGCGATCAGTCGCCCAGGCAGGTGCCGACATTGCGCGCACTCCTCACCCAGGGGTGGTCCGGCGGCACGGTCTTGACCTTGCCGGCCACGTCCTCCAGCTCGACCGGGCTGGTGCCCTCGCCCGTTGCGGCCACCATCACGCCGTAGTGGCCTTCGTCGATCAGGTCCGCCGCCGCGGTGCCGAGGCGGGTGGCGAGGCTACGGTCGGCAGCCGAGGGCGTGCCGCCGCGCTGCAGGTGCCCGAGGATTGTGACCCGCGCCTCCAGGCCGGTTTCCCTCTCCAGCCCTTGGGCCAAACGCAGGGTGCGGTCTGCATAGAGGATCTCGCCGCTCTCCTGGCAGCGCTCGGCCTTCTTTTTCTTCCCTCCCTTGGCGCCCTTGTCCTCGGCCAGGCGTTGCTCCTGCAGCGAGAGCGCGCCTTCGGCCACGGCGACGATGCTGAACCGACGCCCCTTACGGCGGCGCTCGCGGATGGACTCGGCGATGCTCTCGATCCGATAGGGGATCTCCGGGATCAAGATGACGTCGGCCCCGCCGGCGATGCCCGCGCCCAGTGCCAGCCAGCCGGCGCGATGGCCCATGATCTCCACGACGATGATGCGGTGGTGGCTGTGTGCGGTGCTGTGTAATCGGTCGATGGCCTCGGTGGCGATGCCCAAGGCGGTGTCGAAGCCGAAGGTGGAGTCGGTCATCGCCACATCGTTGTCGATGGTCTTTGGCAGGGTGATCAGGTCCAGCCCCTTTTCCTTCAGGCGCAGGGCATGCTTCTGGGTGCCGCCGCCGCCCAAGCACACCAGGCAGTCGAGCCCGTTGGTATGGTAGTTCGCGACCACGGCATCGGTCATATCCATGTGTCTGCCGTCGACCGGCATCTTATGCGGCTTGTCGCGGCTGGTGCCGAGGATCGTGCCGCCGATGGTCAGGATGCCGGACAGCTGGTCGCTCTCCAGCGGCGTGGTGCGGTTCGCGACGAGGCCGCGAAAGCCCTCTCGGAAGCCGACGACGCGCATGCCATACCGGCCGATGGCGGCCTTGCCGACGCCGCGGATGGCCGCGTTCAGACCGGGGCTGTCGCCCCCGGAGGTGAGGATGCCGATGGTCTTGCTCATGGCCTGATCCTGGACCCGATGGAAACGTTGACGACCGTTCCATCATCCCCGATCGGCGCCGTGCCCGTCATCTACGCGTGAGCTCGACGGTGGTACTCGCCCCTGCCGACCGGCGCGCCGATCGCGGTGCCCAGAGGCAAAGGCGCGCAGAGGCTTACGCCATGGTCAGGACCGCGAGCGGGATGGTGGCGAAGAGCTGGCGCAGTGCGACGACCGGCCGACTCTCGCCCTCGGCGGCCAGGATCGGCTCGCCGGTCAGTGCGTTGCACAGCTCGCCTCCGGAACCCGGCAGCTCGACGACGGTGTCATCCCAGACATCTCCGAGCGGCAGATGGGCGCCGCCCTGGGTCAGCGCGGCATAGAGCCGGCCGGCGACGACCGTCAGGCTCTCGGGGCCCTGTGTCCGGGCGAAGGCCACGACATGCTG
>JBGSOR010000387.1:0-13464 GCA_041738985.1 Chromatiaceae bacterium
GCGCTCAGGTCGCCACGCTCGGCGACCAGCACCAGCTCGGGGACCTCGTCGTCCGTCGTGGCGTCGGCTCGGGGCGTCGGCGCCCGGTCGCAGGCGGTCAAGGACGTCAGGAGGAGTATGGCGAGTAAAATGTAGCGTTTATTCATAGGCACGATTCTGCGTGCCCCTGCTGGGCAGGCCCATGAGAATGCGCAAGCGAGGCCGCTTGCCCTGTCGCGTCCTAATCGGGTCGGGCGCTGAGACCCGGGCCGGCTGGTATGAGTCTCTGGGCATCCATGACCATCAACCCTTCGTGCCAGTCCAGATGGTGCATGGCCCGCCAGCCGCCGCTCGCTTTGCCGGTTTCAGCCCAGATCCGGCGCTCTGCGTAATGGCTCGGGTCGAGCGCGACGATGGCGTTGAGGCTAAGCCCGAAGCCGTAGCGGGGGACCGAATTTTGGGCCGGACGGATCAACTGCCCGCTGGAGCCGTTGAAGATCCGCCCGCCCGGGCGCCCGCCGGAGTAATCCCGGATCAGGGGGTTACCCGCATGGGGAGTCCAGCGGTCGCTGAGCGGTGTGTCGGCATAGAAGGCGAGCAGAGATTCGTTCAGGCGGGTGTGCCCTAAGCGGGCGGCACAGAAGAGCCACCAGCGTCCATCGTGCTCGAACAGGGTAGAGTCCGCCGCCTGGATACCGCTCATCAAGGTGCCGACCTGGGTCCAGGCATGCGGAAAAGCGGTGCAGCGATACAGATCCACGCGCCTGGTCGCGGCGCTCTCCGGGACCATGTAGAGCTCGCCCTCGAAGGCGAAGAGGAAGGGGTAAGACAGGTGACGGGCCTCGTCGACGACGGGAACCATGGAACCTAGGGGGGCAATGCGCCCATCCGCTCCGACGTCCAGCTCCAGTGCGCCGATGCGCCCAAGCCGGGTGCGGAAGGAATACTCCTCGCAGAAGATCGCACGCCGGCCTCCCGCGGACCAGGAGAAGGGGTCCGCCCAGAATGCGTCGTTCGGGGGATAGATGGGCGTCAGCCCCTTAGGGTCCGGGTCGGACCAGGCGTCGCGCCCGCGCAGGCCGGCGAGCAGGAACCACTGTGCGAGCTGGCCGCGCTCTTCCCGGGCGTCGAGGGCCTTCTGCCGATGTCGGGCCGCGACCTGGAGCAGGCGTCTCCAAGGGCTCACCCGCCGTCCCCGTCGCCCTGGGTGACATAGATGTCCCGCGCCGCCTCCGGGAGCCAGCGAACCATCAGGGGCTGAGGCCGTCCGGACTTGGGTAGCCGGGGGACGAAGCCCAGCGCGGCGAGCGCCGATCCAACCTCCGCCCCGCAGGCGAAGGTCTCCGCCCGCTCCACCCGTCGATGGCGCATCAGACGCAGGGCGCCTGTCAGCAGGGCGCGCATCCCCTCCCTGTCCCCGGGCTCCACGATCAGGTCCACGATCTTGCCCCAGCGCCGATCGCCCCGGTCATAATCGAGGACGACGCAATAGCCGCGCAGCCCTCGGTCCGAGCCCAGGGTTACCGTTGTATAGCCACCGTCCGGGTGCGCTCGATACCGCCAATTCAGCGTCGCCGCATCCCGCAGAGGGATGGCCGAGTAGAGTCGCTTCACCCTGTCCCAGAGTGCGTCGAAACGCCGGTCGAACGGTCCGCTTAAGACCTGTACCGAGGGATCGGGCCGCGGAATCCACGGCAACGCGATATCCGCCACCGCACCGATCAGTCGCCCCATCGGTCGGCCGAGGGCCCGCCCGAGTGTGTGCTTCAGAGAGACCCGTCGGTGAAGGGATCCAGTGTGCGCAATGGACTCGAACGCGGTGCGCTCCAAAAGCTTCATCCCGGAGCCGGAGATGTGCTTAACCAGCTGGATTGGCCCCGCGGCGGGATGGTCGAGCAGGGCGGCGCCGATGCCTTTGGAGAGATCGGGTCCGGCGCCCCGGCCCTGACGCTTCTGGTCCTCCAGGGCCAGGCGCACCAGGCCGGGATGCACCAGGCAATCCACGCACCATTGGGCGCCGACCGGCTCGCCGGCGATATAGAGCCCCGCGGGGATAGTCGTCAGGGTGCCGATGACCTGGTCGCGCCACGCGGCAACGATTCCACGATAACCGGGGGTCGGCAGACGCGGGTCCTGCTGCCACTGCCAGTCCCACAGCCGCTCGGCACGGGCGACAGCCTCGGGGCCGAAGACCTCGGCGATGCGCGCCAGGATCTGAGGGCGGTCGGCGTCTGTGGCGGGTCTGATCTCGATCACGGGTGCGGTCTCGGGGGCTGTGATGCCTGAAAGAGGACGAGATGATACCGGCCAGTCGAGGGTCGTGCCTGGCTGTCCGCTCGTCAGCTCCAATGGACCGGAGATGTTTCAAGCCCTGATCGCGGAAGTGGACCAAGAGTACGCGCGGCCCTTCGATGCGGGCCCCGGCATGGGTGAATAAGCCGTGGGCGAGGCCCTTCGCTACGCGGCTGTTGGCAAGGACCCGGATTCACGGACCTGCGGTCACCAAGAGCCGCGCGAGGATCGCTCGGTAGATCTCTGAAACTGCATCCAAGTCGGCCACGGCGACGCATTCGTCCACCTGATGGATACTACCGTTGAGTGGCCCGAGCTCGACCACTTGTGCACCCGTCGGGGCAATGAAGCGGCCGTCCGAGGTTCCTCCCGTCGTGGAGAGCTGTGTCTCGATCCCTTGAAGCTCCCGGATCGCCTCGCGGGTGGCGGCGACCAGGCTGCCGGCTGGGGTAAGGAAGGGGTTGCCGGAGAGCTTCCAGTCGAGGTCGTAGCGGAATCCGCCGCGGTTGAGGATGGCGCGCACCCGCCCGTCGATGATGTCGGCGGTCAGCGCGGTGCCGAAGCGCAGGTTGAACTGGGCGATCAGCCGGCCTGGGATCACGTTGTCCGCTCCGGTGCCCATGTTGAGATTGGCGATCTGGAAGGTCGTGGGCGGGAAGTGGTCGTTGCCCTGGTCCCAGACCTCCGCGCACAGGGCCGCCAGCGCCGGGGCGGCGGCGTGGAATGGGTTCAGGGCGAGCTGCGGATAGGCCACGTGGCCTTGTTTGCCGTGGACTGTCAATAGCCCCGTCAGGCTGCCCCGGCGGCCGACCTTGAGGGTGTCTCCCAGACGATCCCGGCAGGAGGGCTCGCCCACCAGTGCGTAATCGATGCGCTCGCCGCGCGCCTGCAGCCGCTCCACCACCCGCACCGTGCCGTCGACCGAGGGTCCTTCCTCGTCGCTGGTGATGAGGAAGGCGATCGAGCCTCGATGATCCGGGTGATCGCCGACGAAAGACTCCACGGCGGTGACCATGGCGGCGATGGAGCCCTTCATGTCCGCGGCACCGCGCCCGTAGAGCATCCCTTCGCGAATGGTGGGCTCGAAGGGGGGCGAGGTCCAGTCCTCCAGTGGCCCGGGCGGGACCACGTCGGTGTGGCCGGCCAGGCACAGCAGGGGCCCGGAATCGCCCCGGCGTGCCCAGAGGTTCTGGACGTCGCCGAAGGGCATCGGCTCGATGCGGAAATCGATGGCGGCGAGCCGCTCTGCGATCAGGTCCTGGCAACCGCCGTCGTCCGGGGTGACCGAAGGCCGCCGGATCAGCTCCTGCGCGAGCTTGAGGGTCGGGGACATCAAGTGAACAGTGCCTCGTATTGGGACTCCGAGAAGCCCACATGGCGGGCGGTCCCCGTATCCAGGACCGGGCGGCGGACGATGGATGGGTTATCCACCATCAGCCGGATAGCGGACTCCGCGTCCACTGCCATGCGTACCGACTCCGGGAGCTTGCGCCAGGTGGTGCCGTTGCGGTTGAGCAAGGCCTCCCAGCCCAGCTCGTCGACCCAGGCCCGTGCCCGCGACTCGTCAAGTCCCGCCTTCTTGTAATCGTGGAAGACATAGGCGACGCCGTGCCCGTCCAGCCAAGCCCTGGCCTTCTTCATGGTGCCGCAGTTGACGATCCCGTACAGCGTATTCATAACCCAATCCTCGGCCTTCGCAACTCGCCGCTTCCCCTCAAATATCCCGCAGCAGCTCGTTGATCCCGACCTTGCGCCGGGTCCCCTCGTCGACCTGCTTGATGATGACGGCGCAATAGAGGCTGTGGGTGCCGTCTTTGGAAGGGAGGCTGCCGGGGACGACGACGGCCCCGGGTGGGACCCGCCCATACGTAACCTCCCCGGTCTCCCGGTTGAAGATCTTGGTGCTCTGGCCGATGAAGACGCCCATGGAAACGACCGCGCCCTCGCCGACAATGACCCCTTCGACGATCTCCGAGCGGGCGCCGATGAAGCAGTTGTCTTCGATGATGGTGGGTGCCGCCTGCACCGGCTCCAGGACCCCGCCGATCCCGACCCCGCCGGAGAGGTGGACGTTCTTTCCGATCTGGGAGCAAGAGCCCACGGTGGCCCAGGTGTCCACCATGGTCCCAGTGTCCACATAGGCACCGATGTTCACGTAGGAGGGCATCAGGACGCAGGAAGGGGCTATATAGGCGCCCTTGCGGGCGGTCGCCGGCGGGACCACGCGCACCCCGGAATCGCGGAACTCCCGGGAGCTGGTGTCGGCGAACTTGGAGGGCACCTTGTCGTAATAGTTGGTGAAGCCGCCTTTCATGAACCAATTGTCCTCGATGCGGAAGGACAAGAGCACGGCCTTCTTGATCCACTCGTTCACCACCCAGTCGCCGTCGCGCTTTTCGGCGACCCGGATCTCCCCCCGGTCCAGGCGCTCGATGGTGTCCTGCACGGCGTCGCGCACATGGGTCTCGACGGTGCGTGGGGTGATCTCGGCGCGGCGCTCGAAGGCCTCGACGACGATGGTTTGGGTGTCGCTCATATCGATCTCCTGATGAAGTGGCGAGTAGCGAGTAGCGAGTGGCGAGCGGCTAGGAAGACCGCTGTACCTCGGCGCTAGCTACTCGCTACTCGCCACTTATAAACGTTCGATGAACCGGCGAATGCGCCAGGCGGCGTCGATGCATTCGTCGAGCGGCGGGACCAGGGCGATGCGTACCCGGTTGGCCCCAGGATCGACCCCACTCGCGGTGCGCGATAGGAAGCTCCCCGGGAGCAGGGTCAAGTTCTCTTCGGCAAACAGCCGGCGGACGAAGTCGGTATCCGGGATCGGGGTCTCCGGCCAGAGGTAGAACCCGGCGGGTGGGGCCTCCACCGGCAGGGCTGGGGAGAGGATCTCCAGCACGGCGGAAAACTTCTCTCTGTACAGTGCGCGGTTGGTGCGCACATGGGCCTCGTCGCCCCAGGCGGCCAGACTCGCGCTCTGGGTGGGGAGCGGCATGACGCAACCGTGATAGGTCCGATAGGCGAAAAAGCGCTCGATGAGCCCCGCGTCCCCAGCAACGAATCCGGAGCGCAGCCCCGGGGCGTTCGAGCGTTTGGAAAGGCTGTGGAAGACGATGCAGCGGCGGAATGACTCGTTGCCGGCAGTGTGAGCGGCCTGGAGCAGGCCCACGGGTGGGGCGCCTTCTTCCAGATAGATCTCCGAATAGCACTCGTCCGCCGCGATGACGAAGTCGTGGGTCTCGGCCAGCTCCATCAGGCGGACCAGGGTCTGCCGGTCGATGACGGCCCCCGTAGGGTTCCCGGGCGAGCAGATATAGAGGATCTGGCAGCGCGCCCAGGTAGCCGCCTCCACCGACTCGAAGTCGGGTACCAGTCCGTGTCCCGGGAGGCACGGGAGATAGCCCGGCTCCGCTCCGGCCAAGAGCGCTGCCCCCTCGTAGATCTGATAGAAGGGGTTAGGCATCAGCACCAGGGGGTCGGCGCGGCTGCGATCTAGGGCGGCCTGAGCAAAGGAGAAGAGCGCCTCCCGTGTCCCGCACACGGGCAGGATCTGGCGCTCCGGGTCCAGGGCACCCGCGGGCAGGGCGAAGCGCGCGGCGAGCCATTCGGCGATCGCCTGGCGCAGGGCCGGCTGGCCCCGGGTGTTGGGGTAGACCGCCAGGTTGTGCAGGTGGGCGATCAGGGCGTCCGTGACGAGCGCAGGGGCGGGGTGCTTGGGCTCGCCGATCGACAGCACGATGGGCTCCCGGTCGGTCCGGGGGGACAGGTCGCGCTTGAGCTGGGCGAGCCGCTCGAACGGATAGGGCTTGAGTAGCGCAAGTGCCGGGTTCATGGGCTGGCGGGGGTACCGACGGGGACGCGGGAAGGGGAGGGCAACGGCGCCGCATCTTCGGTCGGCGGCTGCGCCAGCGGCTGCTCTGGGCGAAAGGCCGCTAGTATAGGCGAAGGTTCAGACCGGCTCTACGCCGCGGGAGGTCCCCTTGCCACAACCATCGCCCCTGGTATCGGAAATCCATCATGCGAGCCTGATCGTGGCGGATATCAGCCGATCGCTCGCCTTTTATCGCGACATCCTCGGGCTTTCGCCGCTGGCCGAACGGCCGGACCTAGGCTTCCGCGGGGCCTGGCTCGTGGTAGGCAGTGGGCAGATCCATCTGCTGGAGCTGCCGAATCCGGACCCCTCGGAGGGGCGGCCCGCCCACGGAGGCCGAGACCGCCACCTGGCTCTTACGGCGCCGGACTTGGCGCCCCTGTGCGCCCGGCTCGATGCCGCCGGGATTCCTTACACCCAGAGCCGCTCCGGGCGCCGGGCCATCTTTTGCCGCGACCCGGACGGCAATGCCCTGGAGCTGATCGAGCTGCCGAGCTCGTCCGAAAGCGATTGACCCCCCAATGACTCTCTGCAGCATCGAAGACTATCCTAGACCTCTTGCGTCCCCCAAGCCTCTTCTATTCGCGCTGCACATAGGTCCCCGGCGCATCGCAGAGTGGGTATAGCCCTTTTTCGGGTGCGCCCATCGCTGGGGGCTGCACGCGCTGCTCGGCCGAATGCTCGACCAGCCATGCTTGCCAGTCTGGCCACCAGGAGCCGGTCCGTTTGGGCGCGACTGCCTGCCAGGTGTCCGGATCCACATAGCAGTCCCGATCGGTGCGACGGGCCATCTGGTAGCTGCGTCGCGCATGCCCGGGCTCGCTGACAATTCCGGCGTTATGGCCGCCGCTGGTCAGAACGAAGGTCACCTCGTCGGCGTCCGCCAGTAGGTTAATCTTGTAGACCGAACGCCAGGGCGCGACGTGATCCTTCTCGGTGCCGACCGCGAAGATCGGCGCGCGGATATCGGTAATCGCAATCGATCGATCATTGACCTTGTAATGGCCGACGGCAAGCTCGTTGCCGAGGAAGATATGGCGCAGGTACTCAGAGTGCATCCGGAATGGCATCCGCGTCCGATCCGCGTTCCAGGCCATCAGGTCGTTTGGCGATTGGCGCTTGCCCAGCAGGTAGTCGTGGACCAGCCGCGACCAGATCAGGTCGTTGGAGCGCAGTAGCTGAAAGGCCCCCGCCATCTGGTCTGAATCCAGGTAGCCCTGGTCCCACATCATGTCCTCCAGAAAGGCAACCTGGCTTTCGTTAATAAATAGCAGCAATTCGCCGGCTTCGGAGAAATCCGTCTGTGCCGCGAGCAGCGAGATTGTCTCGATACGGCGATCGCCATCGCGGGCCATGGCCGCGGCGGCGATGGTCAGCAGGGTCCCGCCCAGGCAATAGCCGACCGTGTGGATTCTACGATCCGGAAGGATGGCAGAGACTGCATCCAGAGCGGCCATCAATCCGCCCAGCCGGTAATCTTCCATACCGAGATCGCGATCCTCGGCAGTCGGGTTCGTCCAGGAGATCATGAAAACCGTGTGTCCTTTCTCCACCAGATATCGGATCATCGAGTTATTGGGCGATAGGTCGAGGATGTAGTACTTCATGATCCAGGCCGGAACCACGAGGATGGGCTCGGCATAGACCTCGGCCCCGGCCGGCTGGTATTGAATCAGCTCGATCAGACGGTTACGGAAAACGACCTTGCCGGGCGTGACCGCCACATCGCGGCCGACAACGAACTGTCCCGATGCGCCTTCCAGCCGTCTGCCCGCGAGCTGGTTTTCCATGTCGGCCATAAAATTGGTCCAGCCGCGCACCAGATTCTGGCCGCGCTCCTCCATGGTGGCCGCAAGGATCTCCGGATTGGTGAGCGGCGAGTTCGACGGCGAAAACATGTCGAGAATCTGCCGGGTTACGAAAGAGACAATGGCCTCGTCTTGTTTGCTGACGCCGCGATTATCCGTGGTGGCGTTGTGCCACCATTGCTGAGTCAGCAAGAAAGACTGATAAATCAGGTTATAGGGCCACTGCCGCCAGGCCTCGCCGTCGAAACGATGGTCCTGTGGCAGTGGCTCGATGCAGGCCGGCGTGTCGCGGTCTTGAATCGACTTGAAGGCGTACAAGGCCAGTCGAGCTATCTTGCGAGCAGCCTTTTCGGTCAACAGCGCCTGTTTGCCGGGCGCCAGCCCCAGATGTATCAGCCAGTCGAGATAGGCCATGGCCAGCACCGCGGGGGAGATGCCGCTGGTACCCCGGGCGAGATTGGCGTTGACCATCCGGTCGATGGTTTCGGGGATGTGGTTGCCGAGCAAGGAGCGCTCGATGCCATAGGCAGCGCGTGCCGGCGAAGATTGGCCGGTCGATCCATCCCGAGCCGGAACAGTTGCTCTTGCAACTGGCTGCGCGGGAGTCGCCGGCTGCGTCTCGGATACTCCCGCAGCGGGTCCGGTCAAAGTCGATTCACTGGGGTCTGCCATGGCTATGCACCTGCGGATATCGGGCTCGGAGGTTTCTTGGGGCAAAAAATCCACACCGACCGATCCCTTTTTCGATCAAGCGGCGTACCCTGCTCTAGCGTGAACGTGTCGGGGCATGCTCGAGAACGCGCGAAGGAGCGGCGTCCCGTCGCGACGCGCCCCCTGTCGCGATGGGGCTCGCAGCCGGATACGGTGCCAGTCGCGCCGAGGGCGGCCCTCCTACGACAGCTGCAAGGGCGAAAGCGCTCGGCGCAATGCGCAGAATGCTCGGATGCGAGCCTGACGGGCCGTCGGTCCGTCAGGCGAGCTTGGGTCTGGTTGCCCATTTGGGCCACGTTCCAGCGGGCGAGTGTCGAGTTATCGAGCGGCAGCACGTCGTACTTCTTCGCCTTCAGATAGAAGATGCCCTGCATCTGCTTGAGCTTCTCCGGCATTTTGGCCGCCAGGTCGTCGGGCTTGGTGGGATCTTCCTTGACGTTGTAGAGCTACCCAGTTGTACCCGGTGATCACGTCGGGCAGCGGCTTGGTGCTCATCTCCAACGGGAGCCTGGGGAGCCTCGCCGGGGTCGTGCATGCCACCCACCCGTCATGATAGTTGGCGCGATTGCCGAGCATCTCGAAGCATTGCGTGGTGTGCCGAGTGGGCGCGGTGGCGTTGCACTTGTCCCATGTGTACGCCATGCTCACCCCTTCGATGGAGCGCTGCTTGATGTCGTCATCATATCGGTCGCCCGGATGCCGGTCGCTACGAGGACGGTCGGGACGACGTCGATTACACGGTGAAACTGGCGGCGGATGCCAACCGCAACGTTGATGTGGTCGGGCCACGACATGGCCACGCCTTGCACCGTCCTACCGAAGTGCGACGCCATCTGCAACTGCGGGGCTTACCGCGTTCTCGCAGGCGGTCTTGATCGAATGCAATTAAGCCCCTTTGAGGGGCCAGCAATCGAAAGCCCCTGGTTTTGCGGGGGGATGGTTACTCTTGGCGAGACGAGTCATAGCCGGTCGGCCTGACGCTTTGCCTGTTCCAGTCGCCGGAACTGGCGGGCCGCCGCGTCGAGGTCGCGCGGCTGTTGGATGCGGAGGCGGGGGAGCACTTCCTGCTCGTAGCGGTCGTTGGCCGTGGCGATTCGCTTGTCGACATGATCGACGTAAGCGTCCAGCTCTGCGTCTTGGGGCCGTATCCAGATGAACTGACCGTCGATCCCGGGCGCCTTCATGGTTGGTTCGACACGCAACCTGGTGGGCGAGATGAAGAACGTCGACCATTCCGGAGGCGGAACCGAGTCGAGGGAAATGCGCACGTCGAGCCTTGCCGCGTCTGCGGCGTACACCCCGAAGATCTCCAGTTTCCCGCGACGGATCCGCTCCCATGTCATGGTGTTAACCTCTGATTGCGGGGGGCTTAGGATCGAAATAACACTCCCTCGGAAAATCCGGGGGCTTTCGATTGCGGGCCACTCGAAGGGGTCTAATCGCAACGTACCGGACTCTTTGCCCACACCAAACGTAAGAGAGCCAAATGTTAAGGCTGTGTTCGCGTTAGGTGTTGGGAAATCGACAAGCCACTGAAAGGCTGAAGAAATATCCGCGAGATCCATTTCGCGCGTGTTGCCTGCCGGCCTAAGTAGTTAGCGCCTAGTAGATGGTTGGGCAGACACCTAACGCGAACACAGCCAATTTTAAACCGCTAATGTCGCCTTCGGCTACAGGCGTTAGTTTCCCACTATTATAAAATAATTCAAATATACCATGAAGTCTATACTCTCGCCATGCGATAGGTCCACGACGAGACGCCCGGCCCGGCACGCCCTCATGAGGAGCAACCATGGAGACGCTGTTTAGATTCCTGCTCAATCGGCCGGTCGAGGCCAAGCAGCCAAATACCGACGCGATCGTCGCGCGGCCCTCCCGCGACGTCTTGAATGAGGTCGTCCGTGCCCTGGGCGCTGACAACCCAGCGCGGGCGCTGCGCGAGGTGGCCGCCCGGATCGCCACTCAGGCCAGGCCGCCCTCCGACCGGGAGGCGGCATACATCGAAGCCTCCACCACCTTCCTCGCGGCAGTGGAAGACGGGACGGCCGCCACGCCGCAGGCTGCACTGGGGTCCATCGAGTCCGCGTTCGGTACCACGGTGGCACAGCTTGCCGCCGACGACTTCTTCCAGGCTCTGGAGCGGGACACCGTCGACCAGTTGGTGGGGGTGAAGTACGGCGGCCGCCTGGACCCGCGGGCGCCGGAACTCGAAGCCTTGGTGCATACGGCCGCCTACGTGCGGCTCCTCGCCGCGGACGGGGAGAGCGACCTCCCTGAGCCCGCCGAGTTCATGCGCCGCGTAATCGTCCTCGACGGGTTGCACCGGCCGGTTCGGCCACGCGATGACCATGAGCACGGCGAGTTGCCGGAGGACGGCGTTCGCGAGTGGAAGGCCCTCTCACTCGAACGCCAGCGCCTCGACAATGAGCGCGTGGCCATCGAGGCGACCCTGCGCGGGCTCGGCATGCTCCCACCCGATCAGCTCCTGGCCATCCCCCCTCCGGGCGGGGATCCGGCGCCGGGTCCGGAGAGCGACCGCGCCGAAAGCGACACAAAGGCCTGCGAGCCTGGCCGAATTGGCATGGCGATCTCCACCGCGAGGCCCCACTCCACCACAGTCGCGATGGCCCCGGACGTCGCCGAGCGGTTGTCCCCCGAGGCGCGGGAGGTCTTCAGGCGCCTGGTCCCGGAGGCCGACCACGCGGACTTGGTGGTCAGCCTCCGCCGGCTGGAGGACGGGCTGCGACAGGTCGGCACCCGGTCCGCCGAGATCGAGGCACTCCTCGCCCCGAGCACCACGGCCTTGGTGATCGGAGGGGGCGTCTACTCCACCACGTCATGGAGCACGCGAGCCATGCGCCGCGAGGGCGAGGGCGAACCCGGCGTCCCGTCGACCCACGGCAAGGTCGAATCCGTTGGCATCGGCGACCTGCTCGTCGTGAAACAGCACCTCAAGGGCTACGAGGCGCGTGAGCTGTCGCACGTAGACAACGTGCTTAAGAGTGAGCACAAGTCGACCTCGACCAAGCGCACGCGGACCACCGAGGAGATCGCCGTCGACGAGCGGGAGACGACGACCGAGGAGGAACGCGACCAGCAGTCGACCGAGCGGTTCGAGATGCAGCGCGAATCGACCAAGGTCCAGAAGGAGGACGAGAGCCTGAAGATCGGCGCGTCCCTTTCAGGCTCCTACGGCCCGATGGTCGAGTTCAAGGTCACCACGGATCTCGGCATGTCCAGCTCCAAGGAGGAGTCGCACAAGTCCGCCGAGACCTACGGCAAGGACGTCACAGTGAGGGCGTCCAGCAAGGTCACCGAGCGGGTACGCCGCCAGGTCACCACCAGGACCCTCGAGTCGTTCGAGGAGGAAAACGTCCACGAGTGGAACAACGTCGAGGGCACCGACCATGTCGTCGGCCAGTACCAGTGGATCGAGAAGCTCTACGAGGCGCAGGTCTTCAACTATGGCAGCCGGGTGCTCTTCGACCTGGTCGTCCCCGAGCCGGCGGCCTTCATCCATCACACGATGCGGAGCCAGCCCGTGGCCGGTGAGGAGATTACCAAGCCGACCCCCTTCATCCTGGACTCCGACGACATCAACATCGGCAACTACGCGGCCTACGCCCAGACCTACAACGCCGAGGGGATCGAGGCGCCGCCCGAGCCTACCATCACGATCTCAAAGGTGTTCGAGGGCATCGACGACGCCGCCGACCGGGGCAGCATCGTAAAGACGGCCGAAGTGCCGATCCCCGAAGGATACGAGGCGGTCCACGCGCGGGTCCAGATCGCGAGCACGTACTGGGAGAGCAACTACCGCGTGGTGTTCAGCATCGGGACCCGCCAATGGGTCCACTCGGGAGCCTCCACCGGATGGAACCAGACCACGCTCGACAAACAGCAGCGGTCCATCACCTCCACGCTACTTACCTTCCGGATCAATATCGTGGCCGCGGCCGTGGAGGTCACCTGCAACCGGACCGATCGCGCGCTCGAATATTGGCGCATCCGGACCCACCAGGCAATCAAGGCCGGCTACCTCAAGCAGCTCAAGGACTACGAGGACCGGCTGGAGGCGGCCAAGGCACAGGCCGTAACGCAGGTCCGGCCACGCAACCCGCAGCTCAACTCCGCCCTCCAGCGCGATGAGCTGAAGCGGGCCGCGATCTCGGTGTTCACGGCGCAGCATTTCGACAGCTTCAACAGCATCCAGTCGGGCGGCATGGGCTTGCCCCAGATCGACCTGGCCGAGGCGAGCCTGGAGGGACCGTACATCCGGTTCTTCGAGCAGGCGTTCGAGTGGCAGCAGATGATGTACGTCTACTATCCCTACTTCTGGGGGAGGAAGAGCCGCTGGGTCGAGGTCTCGCTCCTGGAGGACGCGGACGTCGAGTTCGCGGCCTTCATGAAGGCGGGCGCGGCCAGGGTAGTGGTGTCGGTGCGGCCCGGCTTCGAACTCGCGGTCCAGCATTTCCTGGAGACCGGGCAGATCTGGGAGGGCGGTGACCCGCCGACCGTCACCAGTGCCACTTATCTCAACATCGTCGACGAGATCAAGGAGCGCCAGAACGCTCCGGGGGCCGAGATCCCCGTGGGGGATCCGTGGGAGGTGCGCGTCCCGACCACCCTGATTCTGCTGCGCAAGAAAGACAGCCTCCCGCGGTGGAAGAAGAACCCGGATGGATCCTGGGTCGACGCCACCTAACGGCGCGACCGAGCGATGCCTCCTCCCCAGACGCAACGGCCCAGACGCCCGGCCGCGCCCGCCAATCCGGCCCACCCCGCGTCGCCGGTTCAGCCTGC
>JBGSOR010000182.1:0-2207 GCA_041738985.1 Chromatiaceae bacterium
GAGCGTCGCCGTGAGGCGCCGCTCGCGCGCGTTGTCGACGGGGCGCTGGACAGCCGCGTCGAACAGGTCCGGTTGAACCGGGTCCGGGGCACCCAGATCCGCGATCCCCAAACCGATCAAGCGTACCGGCATCCCCTCCCAGCGAGCGGCCTCATAGAGCGACCAGGCCGCGGCGTACAGGGTGCGAGGATCGTCGCAGCGTCGGTCGAGCCGCCGCTGGCGGGTATGGGTCTCGAAGCCGCCGAAGCGGATCTTCAGGGTCAGGGTCCGCCCGGCGATCCCCTCCCCGCGTGCCGCGGCGGCGACCTCGGCCGCCAGATCGCGTAGGGTGCCGCGCAGCACCTCGGGGTCGGCGACATCCTGTGCGAAGGTGGTCTCCTTCGAGAGCGACTTGCGCGGGCGCGGATCGCCGACCCGGTCGGAGGCGATCCCGCGCGCCTGTTGGTGAAGACTGGTGGCGGTTCGGGACCCGAGATGGGCCTGGAGCTGCGTCAGCGACCATTGGCGCAGGTCCGCCACGGTGCGCAGTCCCAACCGCTCCAGCTGGGGCAGGGTTCGGGTGCCGACGCCGCGCAGCACGCCGACCGGCTGGGGACCCAGAAAGTCCAGGACCTTCTCCGGGGGGACCACGACCAGACCGTCGGGCTTGCCGAAATCCGAGGCGATCTTGGCCACCAGCCGGTTCGGGCCGATGCCCACCGAGGCGGTCAGTCCGACCGCGGCCTGGATGGCGTCCTTGATCCGCCGGCCGACGGTCTCGGGCGGGCCGATCGGGAGACCCAGCCCGCTGAGAAGACGTCCATGTCCAGGTGCATGATCCAGCGCGGGGGCCCGGTGCTCATGGCCGTGACATTCGACAAGGAAGGGCGTGGGCAAGGTTAACACGCGTGCCGTCGGCACCCCCGAAACGACCGGGGCGCTACCTATACCCGATGTCGGGCGACCGGCTGGGGGCTGGTGTCGACCGAGGCGCGCATGCCTTCCGGCCCGCGAGGTGCCCGGTCGCCGAGTGCCAGGCTCTCCGCCATGGTCTATGGTTCCTGTCGACCGCCGAAAGACGCGTGCGGTCGCGGCGACCCACCCGGCTATCCGTTGCTTTGCGTTCTTCCTCGACATACCCGACATGACCGCCCACATCGTCCGACTTGGCAGTCCGCGCCTGCCCGGGGAAGGTCTTCGGATCGGCACCGTCCGACGTCCTCCCCGTGGAGTTCCGAAGGCCGAGTACGCCGGCCGGGACATCTACGATGTGTGGTTTCCCAACCTCGCGCCGAGCGAAGCCCTGCTGAAGGAGAGCTCGCTCAGCGACGAGCAGTCCTGGAAGACGTTCCGGCGACGGTTCCTCGCGGAGATGAACGCACCGGAGGCGCGCCGGACGCTGGACTTGCTTGCCGCGTTATCGCATCGCACGGACTTCGCCGTCGGCTGCTACTGCGAAGACGAAGCGCGCTGCCATCGGTCTCTGCTGCGCGAGTTGCTCGAACGACGCGGGGCCGACATCGCGTGAGTCCGCCGAGAACGCCAGACTCGCTCCGTACTTCAGGGCGACCCCCGAACCTCTCGTCGATGCCGGACCAGCGGCGGAGCGGACCGACGCCGAGCAGCGAAGTTTCGGCCGGCAACGACCGCTGAGACGAATGGCGACGGACGCGCTCCGGACCAGTGCGGATGCCCTTCGACGCGCCAGGGGCACGAAGACCCGTACTGCTTAACCTGGCGGTGAGTCGGGTCGTCATTCGCTTTCGACCCATTCCGGTCGCTGGCCGGACCGGGACCAGTGACTCTTCCGTCCCCAGGAACTGCCGCTCAAGCGCGGCCTATCGAGCCGCGGATCTGCGCTTTGCGGACGCTGGCGGTCGCACTCCGGAGAGGCCGGTTATGACCCCGTTCCGGTCACCGAAGACTCAGGGCAGGGTCGGGATAAGCCGTTACGACGTGCCAGGGCTGCCTATGGCTCGCGTGACACATCCCGCTGGCGCACGCCGAGCCTTGGAGCGCAACAAGGCGGTGTTTCAAAGTGCCCAGCCGCGGCTGCTCCACCAACCTTCGGCTCGAATAAAGGATAAGCCGACGTCGGTTCCGGGCATGAACAAGGCCGCGGAATGCTTGGAGGGCTCGCTTCGACCGGGGCACCGTTGTGGCAGGACAACGACCGCCGTTCAAGCGAGCGGCGCCATGACGTTTATCAGTAACGATAGGGTTTCTCG
>JBGSOR010000505.1:0-2200 GCA_041738985.1 Chromatiaceae bacterium
AGACGACCATCGGCGTGCACCGGCCACGTCATGGCACGGTCGTGGTTACGGCCGTGGGGGGAGACGGCGCCCCCCGGCGGCTCACCCTCCAAGCCGCCGGCGGCTGGACGGCGGTCACCGCCGTCCGGCTGGAAGTGCCCCCCGCAGTCGGTGAGGTCCACCCACTGAGCGACCTGCCCTCACTCCCCGACGGCCGCCTGCTGGTCGCCACAGTCCGCCCGGGAGAGGCCGCCGCCGCGGTCGTCGACCCCGACACGGGGGCCGCCGCGGTGCTGCTGTGACTCTTCCTGAGTCTTGAACTCTGCAGTGAGAGACTTGCAATCCGCCTCGGACAGAACCTACGGCTGAAGCTGCCGGTTAATCTATCACTGCGTCTCGCCCGGCTGGCCTAGAACCCAACAGCCGTGCGACCAACTGCCACTCTCAGGCCGAAAGTAAGAGTTGCTGCATCCAGTCGCCATATGAGGAAACGCTAATTGATGCTCCGCGAGCCTGGGGCTCGTTAGGATGTCCGCCTTCGATGCAGAGCTATGCTCGAATCTGGTGTATCAGCCGGGGCTGATGGAGTTTGGAAGGCGGCGCACCTTTGCTGAAACTGTGGTTGTCGAGACCCAAAGCAGCAACGAAGAGGTTCGCCATGCTTGACGATACAAGCAATGGAACGAGCTGTGCCATAGACGGGGGGAAGAACGGGGTTGAGCAAACTTGGGTTGCCGCTGGAGGAGTTGGTGTGCCGCGGGGCGCGCGACATCCTTCAGCGGACGATCGAGACGGAGGTCAAACTGTTCCTGGAGGAGCTCGGATCGGTGTCGATGATCGACGGGCGCCGCGCGGTGGTGCGCAAAGGCTACCTGCAGGAGCGGGAGATCCTCACGACGGTGGGTCCGGTCGCGGTGCAGGTCCCGAAGGTGCGCGACCGCAGTGGGTCGGGCGAGATCGGCGCCCAGGTATTGATTCTGGGTCATCAACTTGATCTGGCCGCCATCGTGCCATCCCGTTGCCGCGGCGCAGAAAAGCAGCAAAGAGGAAAAGACGAACCTACGGACTATTCTTTCCTGATACATTACCTTGATCCCCCGACGATGGATCCGTATTGGGAATGGCCTTTCGGCTTCTCCCACCCCCGATGCGGGAGGCGCAGGTATCTTTTTCGCCCCCTCGCGGCCAAAGGAGGCGGCGGGGGTCGAGAAGGCTTTCCTGTAATAGATCCTGCCTGCTCCTTTTGCCGCACTCCGACGGTGCATTTCTGTTCAGCGGGCAGCGGCTATCTGCCGGCCATCCTAGCCTCCAGATACTCCGCCGTCGCTTCGAGGCTGCGCAGCTTGGAATAGTCCAGCTCGGGGATGTCCACTCCGAGCCGGCGATGCAGGGCAGCGACCCAGTTGAGGAGGTCCATGGAGTCCAGGTCCAGGGTCTCGCGAAGGTCTGCATCTGCGGGGATGGGCGCGTCCGCCAGGTCGGGGGCGACATTGGTCAGCTCCTCCAGTGCGGTGGCCCTAAGCTCGTCGAGGGTCATAGCGTCTCTGGCTCCTGCAGTCGTTGGCCCAGCTGAGCGAGGAAGAGTGCGCCGCGGTGACCGTCGCTATGGCGGTGGTCCGCGGCGAGCGTGACGTCGACGACGGTGCGAGGGACGACCTCGGGTTCCAGGACCCAGGGTCTTCGGCTCGGTGTGCCGAAGCCGACGATGGCGACCTGGGGCGGATAGATGACCCCGTAGAGCCGGTCCACACCGCGCTCGCCCAGGCTGGAGACGGTGATCGTGGGGTCGGAGAGCTCGGAGCTACGCAGCTGGCCGGCGCGCACGCGGGCCACCAGGTCGCGTAGGCGGGCCATGAGGGTCTCCAAGTCCAGCCGGTCCGCGTCGTGGATCGCCGGTGCGACCAGGCCACCACCGCGGATGGCGGTGGCGCTGCCCACGTGGATGCCGGTAGCAGGCTCGAAGCGGCCGTCGCGATCGAATCCGTTGAGCTCCGGGAAACGGACCAGGGTTAAGGCGACCGCCTTGATGAAGAGGGCCCCCATCAGCATGCGGCGCTCCGGCGGGACCTCGGCGTTACACCGTGCGAGCCAGTCGCTCGCGGGGGTCAGATCGATGGCGTGACTTAGGTAATAGTGGGGGATCTCGCGTTTGGACCGGCTCATGGCGGCGGCGATGGCCTCGCGCATGGCCGCCAGATCCGGGCCGCGGCGGGCGGGCTGG
>JBGSOR010000529.1:0-3107 GCA_041738985.1 Chromatiaceae bacterium
CGTCAGGTCGTACTCGACCCGGTGGAAGTTGGGGTGCTTGTCGATCCCCAGCTCCTCGATGCGCCAGAACATGACGCTGCTGGTGCGCCGGAAGGTCCCGTAGACCGTGTAACCCTTCTCCAGCAGTAGCTCGGCGAGATACGCCCCGTCTTGACCGGTAATCCCCGTAATAATCGCTGTTCTTTCAGTCACTGCACTATCCCGACCTCTTGTCCGGTTCTTGAAAATGGCTTGTGGATGTCAATCACGGAATGGCTGCCGCTTGCTATTTCGGGGCCAGGCATCATGGCGAACGACCACCGCGAATCGGGAGCGCACGCGCTCGAATCCGATCCTCCATAAAGACCACGATGCTGCCGCCCTCCAAGGCATCGGTCAGATTGGGTAAGTTGGCGAGCAAGAGGGCCGCCTGATCGGCTGGGCGCCGCTGCGAGATGCGCCGCAAGAGGATCACGGATGGCCTGGTTTCCTGCCGCAGGTCGAACAAGGTGCCGAAATCGGTATCTGCGGAGACGACAACCCGCTCTTCTGACGCGGCCAGCACGAATATAGTGCTATCATCGGCAGCCGCTAGCCCGTAGTCGCGAACATGGCTCGCCTCATGGCCCGCCTTGCGCAATGCTTCCGCGACCAATGGAGAGAGCGCGTTGTCCACCAAGAACTTCATGCCGCATCGACCATGGGCAGCTCTCGGTCTTGCAGGGCCTGCGCGGCGAAGCGAAGGGCCTCCCGTATATCCTCTCCCTCTAGGTCCGGGTAACCGCTCAAGATCTCCGCGAAAGTCATACCCTCTGCGACCATACCGACAACGGTCGCGACTGGAATCCGCAGCCCCCGGATACATGGAACGCCGCCCATCTGACCGGCATTTACGGTAATTCGGTGGAATTTCATGAAGTTAACCTGTCGAGTAACCATCGCGTCAGTATCGGTTACGACATCGTACCCTGCGTAGCCGCTTCGATGCGCGCAACGCCTTGGACAAGCGCATCCCATCCCCTTCAAAACGACACCCCATGCGCGTTACGGATGAGGTCCGCCTCCACCATCATCCGGCACAGCTCCTCCAGGGTGGTCTTGGGCTCCCACCCAAGCCAAGTTCGATCGCGCCGGAATGGTGTTGCTGTCATGGTGATAAGGGTAGTTGCTCCAGAACAAGCTGCAGAGCGTTCGCAGGTGGCAATACGATGGAGTTTCCAATGCGCCGGCCGAACAGGGCGCCGAAGTGACGTTTGTCGCCGGTGACCAGAGCATCGACCCTCGCGGTGGTCGCCGCGGCGAGGATCGGTGCGTCTTTCTCCGGCAGGCCGGCCAGCATCGCTGACCTCACCAATTGAAATTGCGGTTCGGGAACCTGCTCGATCTCTCCCAATAAGTCCTCAAGCGCTTCACGGCATTGCGGCAACTTCAGTGCGATATTTCGAACTGCCTCGTCACGTGCAAAGCCGGAAGAGTAGAGCTTCACCAAGCCTTTTCGTGCCAGCAAGAAGAGAGCGTGCGCATTACCGCTTGGGTTGTGCGCTGCGGAGAACAAAACGTTCGCGTCAAGGAACAGGCGCATCTATTCGTTTGCGCCGAGAGCTCGCAATAGTCGGTCTTTCGCTGCGTTGTCCATTCGATCACCGGCGTCGAACTCCTCGATGCGCTCTTCGCTGTAGATCTCGATCGGGTAAACCCCCGCGGGCCTCAGCAGTATGGCCCCGTCTTCAGTTGTTTCTACGAGCAAGGGAATCTCACCCTCAAGCCCCAGACGGCTGAGAACCGATTTCGGGATAGAGACTTGTCCGCGCTTACCCAGCTTGATCATTTCCATGTAGCAAACCTCAAAACATTGACTGCAGCAGTATAGTCGATCTCCGGAAGGCATATGTCCCGGAAATCTGACTTTCTGACAATCCGATGTTCGCCGAGCGCGATCCCAGCCCGCGCAGCGGCGACTCGTGGTTGAAGAGGATGCCGCTAGTACCGAAGATCCCGTAGGACTCCCGGTAGTTGATCGTTATCCAGTGGGCATAGAGCTTCGCCAAACCATACGGGCGTCGGGGGTAGAAGGGCGTCTGCTCGGTCTGCGGGGTTTCTTGCACCTTGCCGAACATCTCGGAGGTCGATGCGAACTGCCTCAAGCGAGAGCCTTTTCGTCAATGCCAAGCTGGCGAAGCCACGCATCGAGGCGGGCCACCACTGTGAGCAACGCCGCCGCATACTCGTGTCCGACTCGCAAGGCATCGACGAAACTCTCCGGATTCTCCACGTACTCGTGGACCAGGCGGTTTCGCAGATTCCGCCAGGCCAGCCACGACTGCGCATCCTCCAGGAGACCAAGCCGCTCAAGCTGATTCAGGCGGTCGATCAGTGTTTTGCCCTGCTGGCCAACCAAAGCGAGCAGGCGCGGAAACAGGCGGTCTCCCAGCGTGTCCTGCAGGCGGCTGTAGCGGGCGGCAAAGGCTTCGACGCGCTCGCTGCGCTCGTCGTCTCGCGCCAGGGCAAGCACCCACGGCAGATCGATCCTCTCCGCAAAGAGCCGATCACTCGTCCGTTTGAGCAACGCTGCCTCTTTCTGCACCACGCGCCAGGTGGCGGCGAAGTCCGGCAGCGCCTCCGGGTCGTAAGCGATCACATCAACCTCTCGCCCGTCTCGCGCGCACGGTTTGCGATGGATAGCGTTCCCGATCCGTCGTCGATCACGACGTCGATCCGCTGATCGCCCAGCTGCCATTGCAGCGCGGCTGCAAACTCCGCGGCGGCTCGGGCGCGACTGTCCAGCGGTGATAAGGGCACCACGAGCAAGTCGATATCGCCACCCCGGGCCGAATCCCGAACGCGGGACCCAAACAGCCACACCTCCACATCGCGGCCGAACTGCCTGGCGGCGGTCTCCCGGATCACCTGCGCGGCGGTCTCTGACAAGCGCATGGGCATTGCCTCAGAACGACACCCCGTGCGCATTGCGGATCAGGTCCGCCTCCACCATCATCCGACACAGCTCCTCCAACGTGGTCTTCGCCTCCCAACCGAGCTCGCGCTTTGCCTTCGCGGGGTTGCCGATCAGCAGATCCACCTCGGCGGGGCGGTAGAACCGCGGGTTCACACGCACGATGGTCTTACCC
>JBGSOR010000532.1:0-24287 GCA_041738985.1 Chromatiaceae bacterium
TCGCCGCGGTGCGCGAGGTCGGCACACAGGGGCCGTCCGACGAAACCGCTGGCCCCAGTCACCAGGATGCCGGACATCGGGCTGCCTCCATTCGACCCACTTCCCGACCGGATTCGGCCACGCCCAGGGCGCCGGCTCCCGGCTTGGAGCCGCCCACAGGCCCGATGCATCCGCGCGGACTGCGATCTAGGGGACGACTCACAGCCGTCCTCCCGGGGCCCCGGCGCCTTGCACCCCTTCCAGCCAGGCCTGGAACATCAGGACATCCCAGAGGTAGTACGACCAATTGCGCCGGCCGGCCAGGTGCTCGTCCCATTTCTCCCGCACGGGTGCGGGGCGGAGATAGCCCTCGCGCGCCAGCCGCTCAGGGGCGATCAGCGCCTCCGCCCAATCGCGCAGGGGTCCGCGTAGCCAGTCTTCGAGCGGAACGCCGAAACCCATTTTGGGCCGTTCCAGGAGCGCACGGGGGATATGGCGATCGAGGATTCGGCGCAGCGGGCGCTTGCCCACCCGCCCCCGGACCTTCCAGCGCAGCGGCAGCCTCCAGGCGAGCTCATAGACGCGATGGTCCAGGAGCGGCACGCGGGCCTCCAGACCGACCCCCATGCTGGCCCGGTCCATCTTCACCAGGATGTCATCGGGCAGGTAGAGGACAGCGTCCATGAACATCATGGACTCGGTGATGGAGGGGGTACGGGCGCGCCGACCCGGGTCGGTCAGTACGGTCGACGGCTCGGTCGCACCGATCGCCAGACAGGTCGGATCCTTCCAGTGGGAGACCATACGCAGATACAAGGCCTCGGGCGAATCCCCGGTGAGCACGTCGATAGCCTTGTGCAACCGGTCTCCCGGGTTGGCGATGCGCAGGGGTCCGGGCAGGAATCGGGCGACGGGGGTCAGCAGTCGATCCCAGGTTCCCGTGCCGATCCGTGTCACCGCACCGGCGGCGGCCCGTCGCAAGCGCGGAGGCACCCAGCCGATGCGCCGCCAGGTATCCCGGGTCCAGAGATAGCGGGAGTAGCCGCCGAACAGCTCGTCTCCGCCGTCCCCGGAGAGGCAGACGGTCACGTCGCGGCGCGCCATGCGGCTGACCAGCAGGGTCGGGATCTGGGAGGGGTCGGCGAAGGGCTCGTCCCAGAGGTGGGGCAGGCTCGGGATGGTCGCCAGGCCGTCCTGGGCGGTGACATAGAGCTCCGTGTGGTCGGTCCCCAGGTGGGCGGCCACCCGGCGGGCGTCTTCCGCCTCGTTGAACCCGGCCTCGTGAAAGCCGATGGTGAAGGTGCGCACCGGCCGCGTCGACTGGGCCTGCATCAGGGCGACCACGATGCTGGAGTCGACCCCGCCGGAGAGGAAGGCGCCCAACGGGACATCGGCATGCATGCGCAGTCCCACCGCGTCCATCAGCAGCCGCTCCAGCTCCTCCAGGGCCTCTTCCTCCGAGCCCTCGAAGGGCGCCGCAAGACCGCGCTCCGTCGCCTCCCGGGCGGACCAGTAGACATGGACAAGCGGCTCCTGCCCGCCCGGAGCCAGGGTGGCAAAGGTCCCCGGCTCCAGCTTGCGGACGCCGCGGTAGATTGAATAGGGCGCCGGGACATAGCTCAGCCGCAGATAGGCGGCGAGCGCGTCCCGGTCCAGATCCCCCTGCCAGCCCGGGTGGGCGGTCAGTGCCTTGAGCTCCGAGCCGAACAGGAAGCGCCCCCGGTTCCAACCGAAGTACAGGGGTTTCTCCCCCAGCCGGTCCCGGGCCAGGGTGAGCCGGCGCTGGTGCCGGTCCCAGAGGGCAAAGGCGAACATGCCGTTCAACGCCGGCAGGGTCGCTTCAAGGCCCCGCTCGACGATCCAGGCGAGCAGGACCTCGGTGTCCGAGTGCCCGCGCCAAGGCCAGTCGCCCCGGACCTCCCGGCGCAACGACTGGTAGTTGTAGATCTCGCCATTGAAGGCGAGAACCCAGCGCCCGCAAGGCGAGACCATGGGCTGATGACCCAGGGGCGAGAGGTCGAGGATGGACAGCCGACGGTGGGCCAGGCCGACCCCGGCCTGCGGGTCCAGCCACAGACCGCTGTCGTCCGGGCCGCGGTGGATCAGGGTATCGTTCATGGCCGCGACGGCCGTGCGCAGCACGTCTTCGGCGGGCAGGCTGGGGTCTATGGCCCCACAGAAACCGCACATGGGTCAGGTTCCTCAGAGAATGAGTCAGCCAGACCCGGGGCCTGGAAAAGGCGCGCCCATTGTAACCCCATCCAAGCTGTATTACGCTTCGTATTATTACGCCGCTGGAGGTATCGGGACGATGAGCACGAGAACGGTCCGACTCGACGACGAGGCCGAGAAGACCCTGGCGCGATTGCGCAGCGTGACGGGGCTATCCATCTCCGAGGTACTGACGCGGGGCCTAAAGGCTTATGAGGAGCAAGCGCTCATGCAGGCCCACCGCAAACCCTTTGACGTCTACCGCGAGCTCGATCTGGGCCCCGGCGGTTACTCCATCGCACCTGCAAGGGAGGCAAAGTCGGCGATTGCCGAGGCGATCCGGCGCAAGCACAAGCGATGATCCTGGTCGACACTGGACCGCTGGTCGCGCTCTTCGACCCCGCCGATGGCGACCACCACCGCTGTGCGACCACACTCGCGCGCATCGCCGAGCCCCTATGCACAACGATTCCGGTGCTGACCGAAGCCCTCCACCTGCTCGGTCCCGCCAGTATCGGCTCGCACCGCCTGATCGATTTTGTGACCGGACAGGGCCTCAATGTCTGGTTCCTGGAGGAGCGCGCGCTGGTGCGCGCATTCGAATTGATGATGCATTACGCCGACCACCCGATGGACCTTGCCGACGCCTCGCTCGTCGTAGTTGCGGAAGCGCTCAAGCTGCGCAAGATCTTCACCATCGATCGCGGCGACTTCGCCACCTATCGCATCAAGCAAGGGCATCGCCATCTGCCGTTCGAGATGCTGTCTTGAGCACGACGATCGAGGCCCCGAGAGAGTCGATCCAGAGATCGGTAAAGCGACGCATAGGACGGATTCAAGAACAAGTGGTGCGAATTGACTTCCCATGTCGGGTTACGCTGCGCTAACCCGACCTACAGGTGCGCCGGTTATCAATGAACAGTTGCATAGCGGTCCGCAATCCGCGGTAGCGAGTAAATGAGCGGCGATGCGTTCCCGGGCCGTCTCGCTGCGGCGGGCAAGACTTTCCGGACCTTCCCCCAAGAGCCGAACGATCACCTCCGCCAGGGCCTGCGGGTCCCGGGGGGGCACCGCGACCCCGGTGTCCGCCACGATGGCGGCCGAGGGCCCCACATCGGTCACCGCGCAGGGAACCCCGCAGGCCATCGCCTCCCAATGACGTTCAGGAAACCCTACCCACAGGCCGATAACGAGACCAGCAGGTCCAGGGCGAAGATCCGGGGTGTCCGTCCGCGGGCCCGGGTAGGCACTCCTGCAGGATGGGTAGAGCGCAGCGAAACCCAACGTCTGCGCCCTATTAATACGTGAATTGCTGGGTTTTGCTGCGCTCTACCCAGTCTACGAAGCGGGCGCGGATCGGGTGGGCGGCGAAGACTGTCGGTCCGACCGACACGCCCATGCGGAGTCCCCGCTTAACGCGCCGTCCCCTGACCCTGCAGCAGGGCTTTGAGGCGCTCGACCTCGGCCAGGGCTTCGTCTTTGGCCTGCCGCTCGGTCTCTTGCGCTTGCAGGGCGGCCTCTTTGGCTTGCCGCTCAGTCTCTTGCTCTTGCAGGGCGGCCTCTTTGGCTTGCCGCTCGGCCTCTTGCGCTTGCAGCGCGGCCTCTTTTTCCTGCACCGCAGCCGCCCGCGCGGCACGTGCGTCTTCGAGCTCGCTGCGGATGGACTGCTGCTCGCGCAGGTAGTTCTGGCGCGCCTGGTAGGCGTGATAAGCGCGTTCTTTCTCGGAAAAGCCTTTCAGGGTATTCATGGCTTGCCTCATTTCGGCGGTTTGCATCCACGCGGGCAGCTGGGTGTCGTCGAGGCGCGCGCCGTCGCGGAAGAACTTGAGCCAGCGCTCCTGCTCGGTTTCGACCCGCTCGGCGGCAAATTTGTTCAGTTCCAACAGGTAGATCCCACCGTGGTCGAGGAGCGCGCGTCCGTGGTCGTCGCGCAGGCGATAGCGGTGGGCGTAGCCCGTGCCGCTCAGCAAGTCTTCGCCCAGGAGCCAAATGGCATAGGTGGGTCGCAGCATGCCGTAGCCCTGGCCGCTCTGCAATTGCTGGCTGTAGAGGTCGGTCCAGGCGTAGAGGATGCGGGCGGGCAAGTCCTTATGGGTCAACAGCTGAATCTCGACCTGATAGAGTCGGTCCCGGTCGTCGCGCGCTTTGACGTCGACGATGCTGAGCTTGTCGGTGAGGAATTCGCGCTCGTTGTAGGGGTTGAGGATCTCGACCTGGGCGATCGGATGGGGCAGGTCGGGGCCGAGGATGGCGTTGAGGAAGTGCACCAACAGGTCGCGGTTCGCCTGCGAGCCCAGCAGGGCCTTGAAGACGCAGTCGATCGTGGGGTCGATGGGGTGGCGCATCGGGGGAGTCTAGGGCGGAACGCAGACCGGACAATCGGCGGCGGCGCGCTACCGCGCTCCGGGTAGAGACGCCCGGATGGGTAGAGCGCAGCGAAACCCATCGTCTGGGCCTTATTGATAGGTGAATTGCTGGGTTTCGCTGCGTTCTAGCCTGCCTACGAAGCTACGAAGCGGGCGCGGATAAGGTTGGCGGCCAAGACTGTACGTCGGACGGCCACGTCATGACCGCCGCGGCGACGTATTCGCCCGAGACGAGGTCGAGAAGATCGCGATCTGTGGACCGAAAGTGCGCTGCCAAACCGGACATAACGAATTCTATTATTGGCCTTTATTGTTCGTGAAATCCATGATATTTAATCGAATATATTTGAGATAAAGCGGACATAGACCCTTGCGACCGGGGCGAATCCTTGGGGCTCATGGAGCCGCTGACCCTCCCCGAGGGCGCCCAAGGGCGAGGCAAGATTATCGACCGCGCCCTCATGTTGGCCCAGAAGGCGTCTGGGCTGCGCCGCGCCCTGCCGGATGGCTTGCTTGTCGCCCTCGCCACGCTGGTGCGCTCGATTGGTCGCGGACCCGCAGAGCGGAGAGCAGGTCTCCGTAACGCCCGGCGCATGGCGTACCCACGAGGTAGCGGTCGGCCGCCACATCGCCATCAGCGCCGGCGCCGTGCCGCGCTTCCTCGCGCGGTTCGAGGCGGCCTACCATGGCCTGGGACCCACCGATGCGATCCTCGCCGCGGCCTACGCCATAATCGCCTGCTGTGGGTACACCCATTCGTCGACGGCAACGGGCGGGTTGCCCGCCTGATGTCCCATGCGGTCCTGCTGGATACACTCGATACAGGTGCCGTCTGGTCGGTGGCACGCGGGCTCGCCCGCCAAGTCGAAACCTACAAGCGGCACCTTGTCGCCTGCGACCAGCCCCGGCGTAACGATCTCGAATGCCGGGGCTCTTTCCGGAGAAGCCGGACAATGCGGGGGTTGGGTAGCCTGATCGGCTAGGCACATCGAGTGCCGGAACGATGACCGGCGCCCCCGCCTGGCTCAAGTCCCCCGAGACAGAGATCGATCCAGAGACCGGTAAAGCGACCCATAGCGGTCCGCAATCCGCGGTAGCGAGAAATGGGCGGCAATGCGTCTCCGGGCCGCTGCGCCGCGGCGGGCAAGACGCTCCGGACCCTCCCCCAAGAGCCGGACGATCGCCTCCGCCAGGGCCTGCGGATCCCGAGGCGGGACCGCAACACCGGTGTCTGCCACGATGGCGGCGGAATCACCCACGTCCGTCACCGCGCAGGGAACCCCGCAGGCCATGGCCTCCCCAATGACGTTCGGGAAACCTTCCCCATAGGCCGACGAGGAGACCAGCAGGTCCAGGGCGGCAAAGACCCGGGGGGTGTCCGTCCGGGGCCCAAGCAGGATGGCCGACTTGGCAAGCCCCGCATCCGCAATCTTATCGACCAGCTCAGGGTTACCCGGATCCATACCCCAACCGCACAAGAGAAACCGGCAGCCCGGACGCTCTGCCTGAACCCGCCGGGCGGCCGCGATGAAGGCATCGACGTCCTTCTGGGGATCGAGGCGCGCCACCAGCCCCAGGAGCGGCGCACCGACGGGCACCTGGAGCGCCGCCCGCAGCTCGGCGCCTGCCTGCGGATCCGGGCGAAAGCGGTCCAGGTCGAAGCCATTGGGGATCACGGTCATCAGGTCGTCGCGATAACCGAGTGCGCAGTGGACCTCCCGTGCCCGTTGCGAGCAGCAGACGATGCGGTCCGGGGCCAGATTGGACAGTGCGGCGCCGAGGCGCGCGACCAGGCGGGTGCTGCGGCGCGTGAGATGCGGGTCCAGGTCGCTTTGGCGGATGTTCCAGACCAGCGCGGGGCGGCGCGCGAAGGGGGTCGCGAGGGCGCCCAGCAGGTTCGCATGATACATCCAGGTTTGGAGCAGGTCGGGGCGGAACCCGCGCAGAAGCCGCACCAGACGGACCAGTGCCCCGGGGGATGGCAGACCCCGCCCCATCCGGAGCGTCTCCACCCGGATGCCCAGCTCGGCGATGCGCGCACCCATGGGTCCCGGAGTCACGAGCGAGACCACCAGGGGCTCGAAGGCGCGCGGCTCCAGGCTACCGAGGAGCTTGTACAGCATCATCTCCGCGCCGCCGACCTCCAGGCCCGTAATCAGGTGGCAAACCCTCAAGCGGCCTCTCCAGCCGGTGCACAAGGCGCCAGACCCAGCACCTCCAGATAGCGGCGGGTCACGGGGGCAAGCCCGAAATCTGCGGCGCGCGCCCGGAGCACATCGGAGTCCATGGGTTGGTCCAAGGTCTCGCCCATGGCCTGGGCCAGCGCCTGCGGGTCACCCACCGGGACCAAGGGCCCGTAACGCCCGTCGGCTAGGACCTCCCGTGGACCGCTGGGACAGTCGGTGGCGACCACCGGGGTACCGCAGGCCATGGCCTGGATCAGCACCCCCGGCAGCCCCTCCCAAGCTGAGGAGAGGACGAACAATCGGGCCCGGGCGATCAAGGCAAAGGGGTTCGCCCGAAAACCTGGCAGTGCGACCCGCCCCGTGAGCCCCAGGTCCTGGATCAGGGTTTCCAGGGCGGCTCGCTCCGGTCCCTCCCCTAGGATTAGCAGGCGAAGGTCCCGTTGCCGCACGAGCAGGGCGAAGGCACGGATCAGGGTCGGGAAGTCTTTCTGGGGGGACAGACGGCCGGCGGCCAGGACCACCGGGGGTGCGATAGGCTCCGGCGCAAACCACGGATGGTCCGCTGCCGCGGCGGCCAGGGCGGTCAGATCAGGCGTCACCACCGGATTAGGGATGACCAGGACCCGCGCACGCCCCGTACCGATCAGCCCCTCGAGATCGTCCGCCACCCCCTGAGAGACCGCAATCACCGCCTGGGCCCGGGGATAGAAGACCCGCGCCAAGCGCGGCAACCAACGCCCAACCCGAGACGGCGCGTGCTCGGCCTCTTGGGACAGATTGCTGCGCACGCTGACATAGACCCGGGTCGGCACCTGCGCCAAGGTGCGCGCCCACAGGGCGATCAGATTGGCATGGTCCATGGCGGCCAGCAGGGCGTCCGGCCGACGGCGACGCAGGTAGCGGATCAGTCCGGGCAGGGCCGCCAGCACGCGCCCAGCCCCTAAGTCCACCAGGTTGCATCCGGACGGCACAAGATCCCGATAGGGCCCGGCTGCGCTCCCGACCACCAGATCGACCTCGGTCCCCGCCTCGACCAGGCCCAGCGCCAGATTCAGCATCATGCGCTCGGCCCCGCCCCCGGCTAGGGAGGGGAGGAAGACGGCGAGCAACGGCCGGTGCTCGCCCTCCGGCCTGGGACCAACGGCATTCATGGGTCGACCGGGCTGCCCTGGTCGATGAGCGCATCCCAATCGGCCCAAACGCGCGCGGGAGAGAAGCGCTCGGTCACCTCCCGGGCGCGTGCCCCATAGGTGGCCCGCCGATCGGGGTCCGCCATCAGGGCGGAGAGGGCAGCAGCCAGGGCCCGGACGTCGTCGACCGGAACCAGCTCCCCATCCACTCCGGGCCTGACGATGTCCCGGGGACCGCTCGGTGCATCGGTGGCGACCGCCGGCAGGCCGCAGGCCATGGCCTCGCACAGAGCGATGCCGAATCCTTCGACCCGGGCCGCGGAGCAGAACAGAGAGGCCGCGGCGAAGGCCTCTGCCGGTTGGGCGCTGAATCCCGGCAGGGCGATCCGGTCGGCCAGCCCCGAGGCCGCCGCTTGGTCCAGCAGGGCCAGACGCAGCGGGCCGTCGCCCAGGATCCGAAGGGACCACTCCGGGTGCTGCGGGGCGACCCGGGCAAAGGCGGCGATCAGCAGGTCGAAGCCCTTCTCCGGGCTCAGCCTACCCATGGCCACAACCACGGGCTTACGACGCGTCCTGGACCCGCCGCCGTCTGGGCCACCATCTGTGGCTGTGCGGCAGGGCGCCACCGGGTTGGGGATCACCCGCACCCGCCCGGCCAGTCTGCCGCGAAAAAAGGTGCCCGCCCCCCGGGAGTGAACCACGATGTAGCGGGCCCATCCATAGGTGAGCCACCGCAGCAGGGCCCAGGGAAGGGGAAGCGGCTCATGGCCGGGGCTCGACTCTTCGGCGACCGTCACCGGAAGGCCCAGCGGCCGAGCGGCCAGAAGGGTCAGGATGTTGGTCGTGGTGAGAAAGCTGATCACGCGCTCCGTCCCCGCCCGGACCAAGGCCAGGCGCAGCGCCGCGACCCGAGCCCGATTGGCGATGAACGCCTCCAGCAACCCCCGGCTGTCCGCCCGCAGCCCCAGGCCGACCACCCTGGCACCCGCCGGGAGCGGAAACAGAGACCCGGCGTCCGGGTCGTCCAGGGTGAGAATGTCTACCTCATGGCCTCGGCCCAGCAGATGTTCGGCGAGGCCGAGGGCGAGGCGTTGAGTCCCCCCGGCGCCGAGGTCGCTGAGGCAGATGGCGCAGCGCATCCGGCGCTCTAGGTCGGATTCGGTGGCGCGGCTACCCCCGCCAAGGAGCGCCAATCGCGGTAGTGTAGATTGCCGACGGGGAGCTTGAACCGATTCGGCAGTGCCCGACGGTATAGGGATGCAAGGGGCCGGGTGAACGGCAGACCTAGGGCGAAGACCACGAGCCGCCAACTGCGGCGGCGCTCCGGCCGGCGTCCTGGCGGCCACCGCCAGGCGTGGCGCAGGGATTGAAGCATATAGCGGCGGGCGGGGATCGCCGGGTTGTCGAGCCCCAACACCGCGGCGATGTAGTACGCGGTGGACATTGCCTCGCCGCGCAATCGGACCAGGGCCTCGGGCAGCTCGGCTCGGTCCAGGATATCGCGCACCGAATCGATCTTGTTGGCCGCCATCTCCCGATCGCGCCGCGCCTGGGAGGCACCGGCCTCATGATGGCGCCAGGTGGCCAAGGTGGCGGGGATGCGGGCAAAGGGACCGCGCAGGCCCATACGCAGCCACTGGTGGAAGTCGCCGGTGTAGCGGAAGCGGGGGTCCCGAGGCGGCGCAGCGGCGAGCCCGTGCCGTCGAAACAAGCAGCCTGGGCCGATCATGCACAGGTGCTGGGCCAGTAACACCCGATAGTCGTACTCCGGGGCCTGCATCTCCTCCATCACCAGGCCGGCCGCGTCGATTTTGAGCCAGTCTGGATAGACACCTTGGAGGGTAGGGTCGGCCCCAAGGGCCACGACCGCAGTCGCGACTAGACCCGGTAAAATCGGGTCATCGGCATTGACGATGCCCAGGATCTCGCCCTGGGCTGCGGCGACCCCGCGGTTCACCGCCGCCGCTTCCCCCCCGTTTTCTTGGCGGATCAGTCGGATTCGATCCAGATAGGGGGCTAGCCGGGTCAGGGTATCGTCGGTGGAGCCGTCGTCCACCAGGATAAGCTCCAGAGGCGCGTAATCTTGGGCAAGGATGCTCTCGAGCGTCTCCTCGATATAGGGCCCCGCGTTATAGGCGGGCGTGATGATCGAGACCAAAGGGCGGTCCATCGGCGGTCGTCCGGTCGCGGCAGGGGCGCCTAGGCGCGCACCTGGCCCAACCAATGGTGATAACCCAGCGCAATGCGCACCACCGTATCGCTCACCGCGGGCGCCAAATACTCCGGCGGCGGGGTCCAGCGAGGCTTGAGTGTCCGCACCGCCCGCACACACCCCAGCACGCTATCCGCATCGGCGCCGCTTAGGATATTGCTGCCGCACTCCACGGTCTCCGGGCGCTCGGTCACGTCGCGTAGGGTCACGTTCGGGACGCCGAAGATGGCGCACTCCTCCTGCACGGTTCCGCTGTCGCTCAGCACGCACGCGGCTTGTTGCTCCAGGGCCAGGAAGTCGAAGAAGCCGAAGGGGTCCAGGAACCGCACATCGGCATCATTGGCCGCGATCTGGAACTGGTCGATGCGCAAACGGGTGCGCGGATGGGTGCTGACCAACACTGGAAGCCCTGACTCCCGAGCCAACCGGAACAGGGCGTCGGTGAGGCTGCGCAGGCGCGCCTCGACATCCACATTCTCGGCCCGATGCAGGGTCACCAAGAAAAAATGGCCCGGAACCACGCCCAGGTCGGCGAGGGCTGTGGAAGCCGCCACCCGGTCCGCGTGGGCATCGATCACCTCCTTGATCGGATTGCCGGTGACATAGACACGCTCCCCGGCGATCCCTTCGCGAAGCAAATTCTGGCGGCTGCGCTCGGTGTAGGGCATAAGGACGTCGCTGCTGTGGTCGATCAGGCGCCGATTGACCTCTTCCGGAACCCGGTCGTCATAGCAGCGGTTCCCCGCCTCCATGTGCAGGACCGGGATGCCCATCCGTTTCGCAACGATGGCGCACAGGCTGGAGTTGGTGTCCCCCAGGATCAGCAGGCGGTCCGGCCGCTCCTTGCGGAACACCTCCTCCGAGCGCACCAGGATCTGGCCGATCTGATCGGCAATGCCATCCCCGCGCACACCCAGGGCATAGTCGGGGCGGCGTAGCCCCAGTTCCCGGAAGAACAGGGCGTTCAGCCGATCGTCGAAGTTCTGCCCGGTATCCACCAGCACATGCTCTGCGGCGGCATCCAGCTTGGGGACGATTCGGGAGAGCCGGATGATCTCCGGCCGAGTCCCGAGCACGGTACAGATCTTCACACCAGGACCTCGTCTTCGAACCGCAGCTCCTGATCCGGCATCAGACCCCGGCGGCGGAGCAGGTCGGCAACCTGCATGGGAGACATCAGGTCGTCGGCCGAGGTGTATTCGCGCTGCAGGCAGCGACCCAGCTCGTGACTGGACTCCTCCCGCAGCTCGGGCAGGATCGGGGCCACCACGTAATCCCCATCGCGCTCAAAGGTGCGCCAGCCCTCCTCCTCGGAGACCAGAGATTCGTGGAGCTTCTCACCCGGACGTACCCCGGTGACGACGGTTTGGATGGGCCGGTCGCCGATCAGGGCAGCAGCCACGTCGACCATGCGCGCGGCGGGTACCCGCGGGATGTAGGTCTCGCCGCGCTTGCCGGTCGCCACCGCGCGCAGGATCAGATCCACCGCTTCTTCGAGGCTCAGCAGGAACCGCGTCATCTCCGGGCTGGTGATGGTCAGCGGCCCGCCGTTGCGGATCTGGTCATGGAAGAGCGGGATCACCGACCCCCGGGAGGCCAGGACATTGCCGTAGCGCGACAGCACAAAGCGGGTATCCGGCGCCTCCAGGTTCGCCTGGGCGTAGATACGCTCTTGCAGCGATTTCGTCATGCCCATGACGTTCACGGGTTTCACCGCCTTGTCCGTGGAGATGCCCATCACGCACTCGACCGGCAAGCGCAGGTCGCGGATGGCGCGGACCAGATTGGCCGGGCCAATCACATTGGTCTGAACCGCCTCGGTCGGGAAGTATTCGCAGGTCGGCACCTGCTTCAAGGCGGCGGCGGCAAACACGATGTCGATGTCATGCAGCGCCCCGCAGAGTGCGCCATAGTCGCGCACGTCTCCGATCCGGAACTCCAGCTTCTCGCGGAAGTTGCGGTAGATGATCTCGTCGGTGGCGGCACGCCGATGCTGGTAGAAAACGCGGATGTCGTGCTGCTTCGCCTCGTCGCGCGAAAAAATCACGATGCGTGCCGGATCGCCGTGCCGACCGCCGAGGAGTCGCCGCAGCAGCACCTTGCCCAGGGAGCCCGTTCCGCCCGTGATCAGGATCCGTTTGCCGTCGAGTAAGCCCACCGTTCGCTCCTTAGCGCCGCCCGCTCACAACCCGCTTACAACAGCGGGTCCGCATGCATGGTTTCTATCATGGACTGCCAGCCCGGGGGGGTCCAGCCGGTGGCCGCACGGAAAGGGCTACTGTCCAGGCGCCGGTCGCAATGGAAGGTCTCGTCCGGGTCGATGCGGACACCCAGGCCGTAGACCCTGTCTACGAGGCACAAGAGCGAGTATTTGTCGATGGGGTCCCCAGACACCTGCCAGAGACCGGAGAGTCCCGGATGGTCTTCGATCAGCAGCCGGACCAGATCCGCCATGGCCCCGGTCGTCAGCCCCGAATACAAAGCCCGCCTGAAGCCCCGTACCTGCCCGCCCCGCTGGGCGATGAACCATTCGACGAGACCGGTCCCCCGCTGGACCTCCCGCCCCACGATGGAGGTGCGCAGGGTCAGGCAACCCGGTCTGTCCACCTCCCCCAAGAGCTTGCTGCGCCCGTAGAGGTCTAGGGGGTCCGGCGGGTCGGAGTCGCGATAGGGGCCGGCGCGCCCGGAAAAGACGCAATCTGTGCTGAAATGAATCAGCCGAGCCCCCCGCTCCGCGCACAGGGCGGCAAGCTTGTGAGGCAGCAGGGCGTTGATGGAGATCGAGGCGATGGCGTCCTTGGCGGCGTCGATCTGCTTGACGATTCCGATGCAGTTGAGCACCGCCTCGGCGCCCACCCGCTCCATGGCACGGCGGATCGACTCCAGCGCCGACGCTTGCACACCGCCAATAAGCCGCTCAGCCGAAACGCCTTCGATTCTTGGGACATCGGCCGGATCTCCCCGCACCGTCCCCCAGACGTCGTGCCCCAAGGCCAGCCGCTGCAACAGCTTGTGGCCTAGCATGCCGGCGGCACCGAGCACAAGGATCTTCATCGCTCGCTTCCAGCAAATGACGGTTGAGTCGGAAGGCTGCAGAGCCGCCGGCCACGGACCCCAGCGCCTTTCCCGCGCGATGCCGTACCTTGGGGTAAGGCGCATTGTGCAGTTGCCCGACCAACGGGAAGGGTCACACCACCTTCCCTCGTTGGTCCCACTGCCGCTCCGCCTCTACAGCTCTGCGCAAGACTGCTGCTGCTTCAGTTAACTCAACAGCAGAATCGCCCGGCGCCATGTCGGCGCGCAATCTTTTCATCCAATCTTTCATGGACTCGGCCAAAAGCCTTCGACACCGGCTTACTCCAGGTACTTTTCGAACCACATGCAGGATACGATGCCTCGCCGATGGGCTCTCTTTGCCCGAAGCCTGCTCCGCCAATCGCTCCGCAAGATCCGTCAACTTCCTAATTTCCTTTCGGTAGCATGCAAGATCCGAATTTGTTCGCACTGAATCCAGTATGTTCGCAACACCCCGAGCCTGTTTTACAGGATCATAGGCTGCGCTATTCTCGCTGGATCTCACAATCGTGAGGGCCCGGTCGATACCATGCACACCATAACGCGATGCGATCTTGATCCAGAGGGCAATATCCTCTCCGATTCGAATCCCCTCCGGAAACGCCAGACCATCCTCGCGCAGATCGGTTCGCAACATCGTTGTCGGCGTTGCAATCGTGCATCTCGTGATGATATCTGGAAAGGCGTTCCCCGAACCTGAGGCGATGCGATCCATCGAATTCAAAGACTCACCGCTGTGGCGCAGATAACTCGTATGACTGAACGCGCTTCCCGCCTCCAGCATCGTTCGCAGCTGGGTCTCGATCTTCCCGGGCAGGAAAAGGTCGTCGGAATCCAGAAACGCAACAAATTGCCCTTTGGCTGCGGCCCAGCCCGCGTTGCGGGCCGCGGCAGGTCCCCTGTTGTCCTGTCGCAACATCCGCACCCTCGAACCTGAAGCAGCGACACCGTCCGCCAGCTCGACCATTTCTTCCGTAGAGCCGTCGTCCACCACAATTATTTCCAGGTTGGAGTGCGTCTGTGCAAGTGCGCTTTCCAATGCGCTCACTGCCAAACTGGCCCGGTTGAACACAGGCAAAACCACTGTCACAAGGACACTGGCGGCAGACGCACCGGACCCAGCTGAACTAGGCTGCATTTGCGACAAGCCCGCCTTCAATGCCACGGTGTGCGGAAAATCGATGTCGTCTTGGGGACAAACGCAAAGGACCCAGTCCCCCCGAAGCGTTGCCATAGCTCAGTGCTTTCCGGAAGTTTTACATTCGAAACAAGACCCCCATGGCGCTCGAACAATGTGTGCCGGAAAAGAACAGACTGAATTGGAATTAGACTACGATCATCCGCGCCTTTCCCAGCGAACCAGGTCCGGTGTGCGGGCACCGTCAAATACTCGTCCTCATCCCATATTGAAAAATCCCCTGAGGGAAATCGTGTACGGACCATCCACGCCAGACTGTAAGCTGCATCTTCATCGCGGCTCTCGGTAAGGGCCGTCGCTAGCGTTTCAACGTGATCGGCAAACAGGAGAGAATCGTCGTCGAGAAACATCATCAGCTCGCCACGCGCCTCGGCTAGGCCGGCATTGCCGGCGAAAGAGCGACATGTCTCCATCAGCGAAACATAGCGTACGCAATCCTGTCGACCAGCGGACACATGTTCCACTAGTTTCCTCAGCGTGTCACCGCCAGCCTCCACGACGATTAACTCCACATTTGGCCAAGACTGGTTCAGGACCGACAACATTGCCTGCACCAACAAAGGGCCACGCTTCTCCTGGGTCCGAGTGATAATCGACACCAACGGAAGTGGCGGAGCCAGGTCTTTGCCTTCGACGAAAGCGCCTTCTCGGCAAAGGTCAAAATCCCATCCTCGGAAAGGGAATTTCACCTGACCGCCTCTGGGCTTCCGGGTGCCGATAAAGGCGGGCGCAGCCCTGAGCAGCTTCGCTAGGTTAGACCACTGTGCCCGGCGCGCCCCTTCAATAATTTCGGATTTTAGCAAGCGACCGAGTTGCATTGGCACGACCTCGGCTATATCGCGAGCCGAACCGTACCTGAGTCGGATAAGGGCGTTCGCCAATGCCGCACCAGAATACTGCAGAGGCTTCACCTGCCCTGCCTCCTCGTAACTATAATGCCACACCACCGCCCTAGGACAATAACGAAGCGTGCAACCAGCGCGCCTTAAACGGTATGAAAGCTCGACATCTTCGCCATACATGAAGATCCGGCTTTCATAACCCCCGCACGCCTCCATGGCTTCACGTCTCAGCAGGACGCAGGCATGCGACGACCAGTTCGTCTCCAACGTAACCGGATCATAATATTTCGGATGCTCGAAAGGTTTCTGTCTGAGCTCCCATGAAACCACGTCGGACGGATCATGAAAGGCCGTCGTCACCGCCGTTACGATCGCATTCGACTCGAACGCTAGATCCACATTAGTTACAAGAATAAATGGACTCTTGCCTTCGCGAACACAGACGTTGTGTCCTGCCCCGAAGCCCCGATTCTCTTGATGAATAAACCGACAACTCCGATATCGCTCACCTTGTTCCTTGAGATAGGAGCGAAGCAGTGCGACGGTGCCATCGGCCGACCCATGGTCAACCAGCCACAGGTTGACTTTGCCCAACGGAAAATCTTGCCGTTCAAGGCTGGCGAAAAACTCCCGCAGCCAACGCTCGCTATTGAACGTCACTAACGAAACATCGATTTCCACGTTACACTGCCGCGGCGAGCCACCCTCCTCCCGAAGCAAGTCCGCAACCCAGCTTTCACGTCGTTGCCGCAATTGCCTAATGGCAATGCGGCTTGCAGGCGAATACCGCAACCAACGGTATCCTTTTCGAAGCACCGCTAGCACCCGAGGTAGAGGTAGTCGCGGCGAAACCGGCAATCTGCTGCACCTCATTAAGGACTTGAGCGCTCCAAGAGGCTTGAGGCATGCACGTCTAAGCTCAACGGCGAGCTCCCGAGCGAACATAAGAACTTTCTTCAACGAATGGCGCCCTTCCAACAAAGATACAAAGAGCAACGAGCGTAAAGCCCTAAGCATAACGGAGGTGTTCTACTCATAAATTCCTTTACTCTTGAAATCACCTGGCACGCCAAGCCGAGGTGTTTTCCGCCGAATGCGTCGAAAACCATGAGGCGTCGTTGTCGTGCCGGGTCTCTGGCAGGTCTTGAGGCAGCAAACACTACTTATTATCTTGGCTTAGTGAGTGGCTGATCCCGAAAGACTGTGTACGTCGAACGATAACCATAAATACGACTGTTGAAAAACGATCAATGAACCACCATTAGAAACTCCAGCTCCATTTTGCAATATATGACTGCGCCATTGTTATCCGCCCAAGCTCTCGTATGCGACTCCGTGCTTACAATCCAAGTCGCGAGCTGGCCCGTGCTCTGGGGAATAAAAGCCAATTGCTCAGAAACCCTTCAGTAATTTCGCTAGGCCGATCTCTCCACGCAGCACCCTGGCAACTCCCCGCAGGGGCCTCGTAATCCTCCAGGAGGTCGACTGATGAAGCTCGACAAGCGCTTTTTCGCGATCCGCGAGTAGTGCCCGAAGACTTCGCGGATCTAATTGCGTCGTCGACGACTCAAAACCGCCACTCAATGACAATAACTGGGTGAGCCCCGGCGCGCTCACGAGGTGCGACACAAGCTCCGCCATGGATCGGTTCCATTTCGACCTGTCTGTCTCCGTGATGGTATTGCCGGTAGCCCGTACGGATATGCCGGCGTACAGCCGGCCGACGACTACAGGGAAAAAGCTCGGAGACAAAATGGCAAACAAAATCGTCATGAAGTCTTCGTAATAGACTACAGTGGAATAGACACTTTTCGGAATCGAGATGAGTGTCGACCGGGAGAATATCACGCCACAGAGAGGAGTGTAATTGAATCCAGACAACGAAGATAAAAACTCATTCGCAGGAAAGTATCTGCCAGGATGCGCTCTTTCAAAACCCCCGCCCCCTAGACCTGGCACAAGTTCTGGCTCATCGAAATGCTGGCTATCGAGGAAGAACGTAGTCCCTGCTGGCGCAGCACAAACCATTAGACCGAGTCGCTGCGCCTCGTTCGGGAAAACCCAGTCGTCGTCATCAACAAACCAGAAATAATCCGCCTCAATCGTCTCCGCCGCGAACCTAACCAAGTGATATCTTGAGTCGCGGTCAGAAGGCAAGTTAGCCCGCAATACGCTAGTATCCTTGTGTTGAGGATCAACACCCTCTGGGCAAGAGGAATCGGTTAAAACGTAGCTCCTGAATTTTGTTACGTCTCCTCCCGCTGCTATAAAGGCATAAACGGAATCCAGAGCGCGACTGAGCTGTGAAGGTCGCCGATACTGCGTTCGGATAATGATTGCAACGGTCTTCCTCGGCGTGCCTCGAACAGCCGTGCGGAGACTCTCCAGCTGGACATCAATGCCGGGGGGCTGAGGCCCTTCCGCATCCCGCGTTTTGACCTCGACAACACCGTTTAACGTCTTCAGTCGCTTATTCCGAATTCTGGATAGGAGGTAACTCTTGAATACATTAGAAGACTTAGCCCGATCAAATTCCTCCTGGTTTCCTTCACTACCATGCCAACACGCAAGTTGGGGGCAGACGAAAACGCCTAACCCAGCGCTGATCGTCTCTGTGCTTAGAATGACGTCGTAAAGTTGAAAGCCATCGAGCGCTGGAAGTGTCAGTCCTTTTTCGCGCATCGCCCCAACATTCAGGAGCATTACATTGCCATCAATCGACTGTGCGGGCAGAATGTGGCCCACTAGGTTCGGGCCGCCATGCGGATCGCTGAGATATCTGACCACCTCCGTGGCAGAATACCCGAGGTGCAGCGGCAATACCCCAGCGTTTCCCGCGAGACCCCAGTTCGGCCAAAGATCGTTCAGAATACAGACCAGAGCGTTGATCTTCGCGTCGAAATCGGCGCACAGCATCACGTCGTCATGAACGACGCAGACAACGGGCAGAGTGGACGTTGCAATGAGGCGACTTAGTAACTGAAAGTACGACCCCGTACCGAGCTCTAGCCTTATTTGAGGCTCCAAAGAAGGATGGTTAGTAAGAAATTGATCACCCGAGACTTGCGAACGAGCAACTACGTGAATCATACCTTCCTCAGCACGTGGAATTGCGCGATCCGAGAATCTTGACCTTCGGATGTTTGCTAGCCCAATACTCTGTTGTGACTCTGGATTGATGTTGCTCACGATAAGTTGATTAGTCGCGCGTCCGCTGCAAGGCGGCCTCACACTACTCGCCGCTGCCGTACTCGTCGATGAAAGCGCCCAGCGGCATACCGTGTTGGAACTAGATCGGATTCTCTGTCATGGCGAACGTCATCGCCGTAAAGTGGTGGCGAAGATTTTGAGGCCCGGTGGCTCAAGACGGGCGTCGAAGGTTTACACTGAACCGTTGCGAGACACGTCAATCATCGGTTGGCTTCCATTCTAGGTATTTCGCAATCACGATGAAATCCGGTTGGTGCAGAACGCTTGCAGCATGCGCTCGATGGCTTGGGGGGAAGAACGTGATATCGCGACATGCCTATCCGGTTGACTCAGGAAAACACTTTAGGATGTTTGGGAGGTGTCTGACCTTCCCGCAAGCCCTTGCGCGAGAAGGCGGGACAGCGAGGCAGTACGCCGCACCACCACCCGTAGGTCGTTCCTGAGTCAACCGGATAATCATAGCGCGAAATTCAAGGCAGCAGTCGGCATTACCCTCCGAGCTCACTCAGTAGAATTACTTCCTAGCCGCTATGGCAATCGGCATAAGGAATCCCTGACAGCGCGCGTCCAATTGCGTTGAGATAAGCGTATCCGTAGCGAGTATCGGGTTCGAGGTGCGCACCTTCCGCCCATTCGTTCCAAGCGTTAACCAGCACGAATCGGCGATCAGCCGGCAGGGTCTGCTTCGTGAACTGGATGATGCTTTCCAGCCACTCCTGAAATCGCTCCGGAGTGCTCCCGTGAACCACTAAGGCTTCGCTCCCGTAGCGCGCGGTGTTGTCCCACATGGGGACTAGCGAACGGAAGTAGTCAAATTCCTTGGCGGCGGTCTGTGCGATGTAGAAGTCTGCGACGTCGTCATAAGACAGTACGCTGCCGTTGATCGGCTCGTAGGGCTCGAGCTGCTCTTTGATTTCTGGGGCGCCGCCCGCGGTCCAGTCGTGCAGAACGCGTTCGACACCTGCATCCATGCCAAATTCGGCCGGATGCGCCGCCCCGCGGGTGAGCACAGCGACCACATAAGGCGCAGACAGACCGAGCGCAGCGCACTCGTTCGCCCAGATGTCCAGGTACTGGCGCGAATCGGGAATGGATGAGGGACGATAAACGAAAAGTACGGGGCGGCCATCGACCCGGATGTAGCGCTCGTCACCGAAGAATGGAATCAGATATCGAATGAAGTCTCTCGCATCCTGCGCCGAGTAAGTCTGGTTAAGAAGAATGTCATTCTCGTTTCCGTCCCAGGATCGCGTCCAATTTTCGTTCGCCCAGCAAAAGCAGAACGGCATGACGATATCGGGGTTCGCAAGTAGCATGCGTGCCGGCTCTTCAAGGATGAGCTCACCGCTGAACCAATAATGATAGAAGACTTGACCGCGAACCCCCGATTGCCTCATCAGTTCGGCCTGCTTTCGGAGTGTCTCCGGCGAATCAAGCAGGTAGTAGCCCATAACGGGGTGCGGGATGTGCTGTTGGTAGTGGCCGCGGAACAAGGGAGTGGCAGCACGAACCTTGGTCCAGTCGGTGAAGCCCGTGCCGTGCCATGTGTCATTCTCTGGAATGGGATGGAACTGAGGCAAGTAGTATGCCAACACCCGTATATCGCCGTGAATTATCTCTTCAGCATAATCTTGCTGCGTCTCGTACGCGCGATAGTCGGGAATCGAATCCCCACTCTGAAGCCGAATACACTGGCCCTCGTAAGGACTGGCCATGATCAGGATGAGCCGTTCCAGCGCATGGGCCATGGTACCATCTGGTCCGATCGGCTCAGTTGGAAAATCCTCAAAGGTCAAAGGCATTCCCAAGAAGTCCTTGAGGCACTCACCACGTGCCCAAAACATGGCACCCTGCGGAAATTCAACCACTGGAAAGTCGTCGATGGAGAGCGTCGTGTGCCGATTGAGCAGATTGCGGGCAATCTCGTAATTGCCCGCCCAGCCCGTTTGATCATGGATGAACTCGCGGTGCCCTTCGGGAAACACAACCTTAGCTCGACCTTCGAGCAGGCCAAAAATGTGTGCCACCCGTCCGCCGCCGGCCTGTGGCCGTCCCAGCAGATGCTCAAGGATGTCCCCGAGCCAAGACTGAAGGCTTTGGTTGTGCGGACTTCTCTTGGTGTGGAAATGCCCAATGATCCAGTACTTACGCAGGCGCGCTCCGAACTGCACGATGAGGGGCGCAAGATCGCGTCCCCGATTGGGCACTGCCTCGACGACTATGATCGAAGCCTCGGGTACGGCCTGCCGCAAACGCGCTTGCGTGCCCTGTACGTCCGCCTCCGGAGGCACTGACACGTATAGATCGAATGCGCAAGGAATATTGCTCAGACGGGACGCCAGCGATTCGAGCATGTCGTCGTAATAGATATGAAGATGTACGGCGACCGGCCCAGGATTCACTTCAGCGGGCGAAGCCGCGTCGATGCGCGGATCCACGTAGTACGGGACCACGCGAAGGCGATCCGCCTGCGAAGGGCAAATAATCGGAGCCGGTGCAACGACCGCAGGCTGTTGGCTCACCCATTGCAGGCGAGCCTTAACGCCGGGAAGCCCCTCGCGATAGAGGATTCTTGCTGCCTTCCCGGCGGTACCGGCAACTCCCCCGCCCGTTCGCACGACAGACGGCAACAACTTAAGCATCCCACCAATCCGCGGAGCGTTCGACGAGATAAAGCGCATGGGCGCAGTCACCCGCCAGGATGTGGAGGCATGGAGGTCTGAAAGTTTCGCTTCGGCCATCTCGAGCTCTTGCGACAGAAGCCGGTTTCGCGCCACGGCGTCGGCTAAGTGCATGGTCGACCGATCTCTTTCGATCAACGCATCAAGCGGCGCACAGAGTCGCTCAAACCTCTCCCGTCGCTCGACGATCTTTGGACAAAGGATGTCGCGATGGCTATAAACCGCCCCCAGCTCATCCAAATAGACACCCCTAAGAGCTTCGGCATTGTGCGCCTCGATGCCGGCCTTGGCCTCCCGTCCTAGGTCGACCCGAAACGCGGGGTCGTTCGCGAGCTTCTTCATCCAAGCGGCAGCAGTTACCAGGTTTGGCTCTGCCCAGGTAGCCGACACACCGCTTAGCAGCCGCTCGTATATCCCCGCGCTTCCCTCCACTGGCCTCAGCTCATGGTCCACCAGACAAGCGTTTGTATGATCCATGTACGCCATGTTGCCGGACCAAGCGGTTGCCACCACGGGTTTCCCCAGTGCCATCGCCTCCATTGGGACTAAGCCCAGCCCTTCCGCCCGATGCAGAGAGACCACTACATCGACCGACGCAAGCAGGCTGAGGACATCGGCGTAGGGATAATCGCCGGTTAAGAATAGAATTCGATCGGATCCGTCTGCAAGCCTCCGCAAGCGGGTTACGGATGGGTGCTCCACGCCGTCCACTGCTGCATTATTCGCCTTCACCACCAGAAGCGTGTCGGGATCATCGGAACATGCGCTTAAGAACGCAGTGATCGCACCCTCGGGATTCTTGCGGTGCGGATCGCTCTGCGGCTCATAGGCCGTGAGAAAGACCGTCTTCTCCTCCGGGATGCCGAAGCGCTTGCGGTCGGCGCGCACATCGCCCGGCAAGAAGATCGGCTGATGGCCCTGTACCACGAAGGTGTTGGACAAGCTGAAATCGAACGTCGAGCGGATGAACGTCGAGCCGGCGACCACTACGTCGAAGAATTCGAAGATCGCTTTCCATCCAGGGGGAAGCACCGACAGCTCCCACATTGGAAGGGCGACATTAATAGACGATGTATTCAGCACCAGCCTCTCGAGGCTTGGCAGCAGGTCTTGCAGGCTGGGCGCCGGAAGAACGAATAGGTTGATACCATAGGGAAGCTCGTCCGGGGCCTTAAAACTTAGCCCTTCGAGTGAAAGGTCGTGTCTCCCGCGTCCCAAGCCCGGATCGACATCGAATGCCGCAACGGGATAGCCGAGCGTCACGAGTGTCCTTAGAACGTTGCGGGCCAGCACACCCAGGCCGAGATTGCCCGTGATGTGGCCAATAACATTGAAGCCCGGGTGCCGCGTCAACTTAGGCACCGTACATCCACCTTAGGGTCGCATCGAGAGGAGTAGTTGGAAGAGTGCCGATGCATTGCAAGAGCTTTCGGTTCGACCCGACCAGCCGCTTGACTTCATTGTCTCGGACGAAGGCGGGGTTGACCTTGACCTGGATCGCGTACCCCGCGATGTCGGCCATCATCCGCAGCACGTCGGTCAGGGTCTCACCGGTGCCCGAGCAGATGTTGAACACGTCTCCCGCGGGCGCTTCCTCCAACAGACGCCGGTAAACCGCTGCCACCGTGCGCACGTCCGAGAAGTCGCGCGCCACGTCGATGTTTCCGAGCTCGATCACCGGCGCCCTCGCCCTGAAGTGTGACACGATCTTGGGCAAGAGGAAGTGCGGCGGCTGGCCCAGGCCCGTGTAGTTGAAAGGCCGGGCGATGACGATGGGCAGGCGGTCCATCCAGAGGCGCGCCATATACTCCATGGCGAGCTTGCTCACGGCGTAGTCGTTCGCCGGCTCGGGCGGCACGCTCTCGTCGATTGCCCCAACCGTGGCGTTTCCGTAGACATTGGCGCTGCTCGCGAGCAGCACGCAGTGCGGCGGCTGGTCCAGGGCCGCCAATGCCTCCAGCAGGTTGCGGGTACCGACAACGTTGACGCGGTAGATCGCCTCGGCATCGCCGTGCGCCACGAAGGAAATGGCCGCGAGATGCGCCACGAAGTCCGGCCGCACCTCGGCCACCACCTCGCGCAGATGCGCGCGATCCAGCAGGTCAACCGCATGCACGTCCGCGCCCACGGACTCGCCGTGGTGCGCGGTCCCGCACACGCGATACCCCGCTGCCTGCAGCTCGGTGACGAGGTAGCGCCCGGTGAAGCCGTTGATGCCAGTGATCAGGGCTCGCCCGGACATTTCTAGTGGATGACCACAAGGTTGTCCGACGCCGCGCCGGTGACGGTTTCAACGGCAATGCGCTTGTCGAAGGTAACCAGACGGCCCCCGTTTCGAACGGCCAGCGCCAGCAGATACGCATCGGTCACCTGACGATGACCCAGCACCCCCGACCAGTCGATCAAGCCAGATTCCAGCAAATTGACGTCATCCGGCCAGAACGCGTGGTCAGGGGCCATACAGGCTTACGCTCCGCCACGAGCCGCGCCGGCCTGCTGGTCGGATAGGACGGTTGCGCCATGATGCGCACCACTCCGTTCTGCGTGATCGGACAGGACGCCCAGCCGTGGGGAAGCTCACGCTCCAGCCACGCCATGGCTGCAGCATGCATGGCGTGGCCCGCGTCAAGCAGGGCGATGAGGACGTTCACATCCAATAGCGCACGCATCAAATCCCTTCCGCATCGCGCAAGGCATCGATCTGCTCATCGGTAATCACCACACCGGCCGCGGGAAAGGGCCGAAAGCCGCCCGGCCGCTTCGCGCCGTCCGTCATCGCTTGAGACTTTTCCCCACCACCCAGTAACGCTTCACGCAGCAGCCTCGAAACCACTTGCCCGGCGGAGAGATGTTGCCGGCGAGCGATCTCCTTGGCTGCAGCCAACACGTCGTCCTCGATATCTATCGTCGTGCGCATAACCGCACCACCTCATCTTGATGCCTTGGCATGGATGATGATAGCGCGCAGGTCTCGTACCGCCAAAATTTTCGCCGCTCAACCGGAACCCGCACCTCAGAACGACACCCCGTGCGCGTTGCGGATCAGGTCCGCCTCGACCATCATCCGACACAGCTCCTCCAACGTGGTCTTCGCCTCCCAACCGAGCTCGCGCTTTGCCTTCGCGGGGTTGCCGATCAGCAGATCCACCTCGGCGGGGCGGTAGAACCGCGGGTTCACACGCACGATGGTCTTACCC
>JBGSOR010000568.1:0-12077 GCA_041738985.1 Chromatiaceae bacterium
GCCCAGCGTGAACCTGGCGCTCGGGCGCCTGCCCGGGGCCTCCGAGCGCTTGGACGACGCCCGCCTGTATGCCGAGCCGCCCTGGGACTTCTGCGGACCCCGGATCGGCCAGACCGGGCTCGGCGGCCCGGCACTGCCCCCCGCGGACACCAAGACCCCCATCGATGCAACCGCGGACCGGGCGGACTATGATCGTCAGACTGAAGTGGCGCGCCTGCGCGGGAGCGTCGAGATCGTCCAGGGTGCTCAGCGCCTGGAGGCGGACCGCTCGACCTACGACCGGCGTACCGGGGAGGTCGACGCCGAGGGCAACATCTATCTGGAGTATCCGGGCGGACGTCTCGCGGCGGACTCGGGTCATTACAACCTGACCACCAAGGAAGGGACGATGGATCGGGTCCGCTATCGTCTGTCGCAGAACGCCAACCTCCGCGGCACGGCCGCAGCGGCGCAGCTCCTTCCGGGGGAGATCACCCGCTATCGGGATATTACCTATACCACCTGCCCGCCCGGCCGGTCCGACTGGTCCATCAAGGCGAGCGACCTGGAGCTGGACCACTTCGACGGCCTGGGAACCGCCCGCAATGCCCGTCTCCGACTTGCAGACATCCCGGTCTTCTACACGCCCTATCTGCGGTTTCCGATCGACGACCGACGCCGCAGCGGTATCCTGGTGCCCACGGTGGGCAACTCGAATATCACGGGCGTCGATATCACCATTCCGTATTATTGGAACATCGCCCCTAACCTGGACGCGACCTTCTTTCCGCGCATCATGAGCACCCGCGGGCTGATGCTGGGCGCTCAGATTCGCCACTTGACGAGCTTCCAGAAGATCGAGCTCCATGGCGAGATCCTGCCCCACGACGAGAAGCTCCCGGATTACGGCGCACGTGGCGGGGCCCATCTTGAGCAGACCGGGCAGCTCGGCCCGCGCTGGTCATCCGCAATCGATGCAAGCTGGGTCTCGGACGATCGATACTTGGAGGACTTCGGCAACCGGCTCGACGTCACCAGCTTACGCAATCTCGATCAGCGGGGAGATCTCTATTACGCGGGAGACGGCTACGGGGTCATTGCTCGGGTCCAAGGCTTCCAGACCGTGGACCCGACCATCGCGCCGGCCAACCGCCCCTATTCCCAGCTGCCCCACCTGGAGCTGAACGCCCCGCGCCTGCCATTGCCGGGCCCCGCCGAATACAGCCTTCAGGCCCGCTACGACTATTTCGATCACGCGGCCAAGGTGCACGGCAGCCGGATGGTCCTGCTCCCCTCCGTGCGCCTGCCGTGGCGCGAGAGCTACGGCTACCTGATTCCCCGAGCTCGGGTCTATTACACGGGCTACGGGCTTTCGGACGCGCAGCCAGGCCAGGCATCGGAGCAGTCGTTTCTGATCCCAAGCCTGGACGTGGACGGCAAGCTGATCTTCGACCGGGACACCAATTGGTTCGGCCACGACGCACTCCAGACCCTGGAGCCGCGCCTTTATTACGTGCTGACACCCTACGAGAATCAGTCCGACACCCCCTTGTTCGATACCACGGCCCTGACCTTCAGTTACGCGAGCCTATTTCGACCGAACCGGTTCACGGGCTATGACCGTATTGGAGACGAGAACCGACTCACTGTCGGACTGACCTCCCGCACCATCGGTGACCAAAGCGGGCGGGAGTGGCTTCGGGTCAGCCTGGGCCAGGTCTATTTCTTCGATCCGCGCCGGGTGCAGCTGACCGACGAGACGGTGGACGAATCCTCCACCTCGGCGATGGCTGGGGAGCTCTCGACCAACCCGGTTCAGGGACTCACCGCCCGGGCCAGCTTCCAGTGGGACCCCAATCTGTCCCAGGACCAATGGGAGCAGCGCGTGCTTCAGCTCCGCTATGCCCCAGCCGAGGATCGTGTGGTTAACTTCGCCTACCGTTACAGCTTGGGTCAGACCGAGCCCGAGCGCTACGAGAACACGGACTTCTCCTTTCGCCTCCCGCTCTCCCCCCGAGTGGGCCTGGTCGGTCGCTGGCTCTACTCGCTGCTTGACTCGGACACGGTCGACGCCTACGCCGGCATCGAATTCGGCCGCTGCTGCTGGCGACTGCGCATCCTGGGACGCCAGCTCAAGACCAACGCCGACAGCGACGGGAACACGAGCGTCATGCTGCAGCTCGAGCTAGCGGGCTTGGGCGCAGTGGGCAATCAGATCGACAAACTCCTGGAACAAGGCATCGATGGCTATGAACTGGACTGAACGGCATCGCCCACGGACCCCTGCCTCCTGGCTCTGCCAAGCCCGGCGACTCGCTGTAGTGGGCATCGCGATGCTCGCGTTGAGCCTAGTCGGGCTCGGCGCTTGCGGCGCGGAGGAGCTGGACGCGATCGTCGCTGTGGTGAACGACGACGTCGTAGTCGAGAGCGAGCTCAGACACGAGACGGACTTGGTAGTACCACAGCTCCAGCAACAGGGCACCGCAGTGCCGCCACCGGACCAGCTGCGCAAACAGGTCTTGGAACGTCTGATCCTCAAGCGTCTCCAGCAGCAACGGGCCAAGCAGCTCGGTATCGCGGTCGACGAGCCGACCCTCACGGAGGCATTGAATAACATCGCGAGCCGAAACGGGATCAGTCTGGAAGAGCTCCAGGCGACGCTGGAAGCCGGCGGTATCCGATTCGCGGATTTTCGGGAGGATACGCGGATGCAGATCCTCACCGGTCGGTTGCAGAGCCAGGAGGTGGCGAGCGGCATTCAGGTGACCGATCAGGAGATCGATCGGCTCTTAAAGAAAGGCACGGGCCAGCTCGTCCCGCGGGAGCAGGTGCGGCTCTCCCATATCCTGGTGGCGTTACCCGATAACCCCAGCCCCGCGCAGGTCGCGCAAGCGGAGGCCAAGGCCCGGTCGGTGGTAGCCAAGCTGCGGGGCGGGGCGGACTTCGCCGCCGTGGCTGCCGCCAGCTCGGACGGGCGCTCCGCACTCCAGGGTGGGGATCTGGGCTGGTTCGAGATGGCTGCGGTCCCGACCTTGGTTGGAGATCGCGCCCAGACAATGGCCCAGGGCGAGGTCACGGATCCATTGCGCAGCCCGAGCGGGTTCAACATCATCAAGCTCACCGACATCAAGGGAGGACTGCCTGGCAACGTCACCCAAACCCACGCCCGGCACATCCTGATCCGTACCAACGAGGTCGTTTCCGACGACGACGCGAAGCTGCGGCTTGCGCAGCTGCGTCAGCGGATTGTCGGGGGCGACGACTTCGCCACCCTGGCGCGCGCCCATTCGGACGATACGGGCTCCGCGCTCAAGGGCGGTGACCTGGGTTGGGCAAGCCCTGGAGATATGGTGCCCGAGTTCGAGGAGGCGATGGGCAAGCTCGCACCCAACGAGGTGAGCGTGCCCTTCAAGAGCCCCTTCGGCTGGCACATCGTGCAGGTGCTGGAGCGCCGCAGCCAGGACACCACGGCGGATCTCCTGCGGCTGAAGGCCAAGGAGACCATCCAACGACGCAAATCGGAAGAGGCCACCGAGACCTGGCTCAAGCGGCTGCGCGACGAGGCCTACGTGGAGGTCCGGTTGGACGCTCCGACGACTAACGAATAGCGATCGCCCGTGGATCGAATATCGAGACTCGCCCTAACGCCGGGGGAGCCGGCGGGGATAGGGCCGGATCTGGTCGTGCGGCTCGCCCAGGAGTCCCAGCGGGCGGAGCTGGTGGCGGTAGCCGATCCGGAATTGCTGCTCGACCGCGCCCACGCCTTGGGTCTACCGCTGAGGCTCGTGGACGTGGCCCCCGGCGAGGCGCCCGAGCCTAGTCCGGCTGGCACGCTGCGGGTTCTGCCGGTCGCCTTAGGGGCCCCAGTCGTACCCGGGCGGCTGGATGTGCGCAACGGCCCCTATGTCGTCGCGACCCTGGCCGCCGCCTGCGACGGGTGCCTGCTCGACCGCTACGACGCCCTCGTCACCGGCCCAGTCCATAAGGGCATTCTGAACGACGCGGGCATCCCCTTTACCGGTCACACCGAGTTTTTCGCCGAGCGCTGCCGGGCAGAGCCCGTGATGCTACTGGCCACGCCGGGACTCCGCGTGGCGCTCGCCACCACCCATCTGCCCCTGAGCCAGGTGTGCGCCGCCATCGACCGCCGCTGGCTGACCCGGGTCATCGAGATCCTGCACGGGGACCTTGTGCGGCGTTTCGGGATCGGCTGTCCGCGCATCCTGGTTTGCGGGCTAAACCCCCATGCCGGGGAGGGCGGTCACCTGGGACGGGAAGAAATCGAGATCATAGAGCCGGTCCTGGCCGACCTGCGCGAGCGGGGCTGGGACCTGGTGGGTCCCCTGCCCGCCGACACCGCCTTCGTCCCCGAGCGGCTCAAGGACGCGGATGCTGTACTCGCCATGTATCACGACCAAGGGCTCCCGGTGCTCAAGCACCTGGGTTTCGGTCAGGCGGTCAACATCACTTTGGGCCTGCCCATAGTCCGCACCTCCGTGGACCACGGTACGGCGCTGGATCTGGCCGGTACGGACCGGGCAGACCTGGGGAGCCTGCGCATGGCGATCGAAGCGGCGGCCGCGATGGCCCGGAGGAACGAGAATTAGCGCGTTGAAGACGCGGAGGATCGAGCCCCGCTGGAGTTTCAGGCCCCGATACGCGCCCGGACTTCCAACGCGACCTCCAGGGCCTTTTGGCCGATTCGCCCGTCCACTAGAGGCTGAATCCCCTCCCGAGCACAGCGCACGAAGGCCGCGATCTCCCGGTCCAGCGGCTTGACGGGCTCCACCTGGATGCGCTCCCGAGCGATCTCCGGGCGGGGCGTCCCGGGGACCTGGCGGAGTCCCGCGATATCCAGGGTCTGGGCGATGAAGTCCAGGGACAAATAGTTGCCGCTCTGGAAGACACGGATACGGCGGGTCTGCTTCTCGGAGACCCGGCTCGCCACCACGTTGGCAACGGCCCCGTTGTCGAACTCCAGGCGGGCGTTGGCGATGTCCACATGGGGGGTGAGCACGGCGGCGCCGACGGCGGAGATGTGGGTCAGCTCGGCCCCCACCAGGGACAGGACGATATCGATGTCGTGGATCATCAGGTCCGAGACGACGTCCACATCGGTGGCCCGCTCCGTGAAGCCCCCCATGCGTTGCGCCTCGATATAGCGGGGGGAATCGATGCGCTCGGCCAGCGCCATAACCCCGGCGTTGAAACGCTCCAAATGGCCGATCTGGAGCAGCGCCCCGTGCTCCCGGGCGAGCCGCACCAGCTCCGCCCCTTCCTCCCGGGTCGCGGCGATGGGCTTCTCCAGCAAAATGGCGACCCCGCGGCGCAGGAATGGCTCCGCCGCCGTCAGGTGGGCCGTGGTCGGGACGACCACGCTCGCCGCATCGACCCGACCGACGAGATCCTCGACACACGCGGCGACCGGACAGCCGACCTCGGCAGCCACCTGCCGTGCGCGCTCGGGGCTCGCATCGAAGACCCCCTGAAGCTCAACCTCAGGCAACCGGGAATAGATCAGCGCGTGGAAACGTCCCAGATAGCCCACACCGACCACGGCGACGCGAAGCCTATCAGACATGGACATGACCTACGGGAGACTGAGTCTGAAACGCCATCCGAAAAGGACGGCCGTGTAGTGCGCAGTGGCCGACAGGGCTAGCGGCTCAAACTTAGCGCGCGAAGACGAATCTGTACCTAGGCACAGCGAGGGACCCAGGACTCGGGCTGCCGTTAGGACTCCTGGGACGAGGAGACCACTGATGCCAGGGGATCGCGGGTCAGCCGCCCACCCCGGAGGCCACCGGCCCCTGCTTGGCGATCGGCACTGCAACGCCACCGTAGTAGACGTTGATCTGATACGCAAGGGTGACGGACATTCCAAGGGCAACGGAGATCAAGACGAGCGAGAAAAGGTCGGGCTTCCGACGGCTGCGCTTGTAGGTCATGGACGTAGCGGCGAACGCTTCAAGTAAAGCTCAAAAAGAGGTTTCAACGGCTTAATAAAAGTGAAAAAGGACTTGCCTAGCTTTTGTGACGGCCGTCGCGCAATTGACCTTTCGCGTTATTATCACTGCTTCGGATTCGGTTGTCTGTCATCCGTCGCACATTTCGGGCAAGGCGCTTGCTCCAGTGCGACGGCACATCCATGTTGCATCGACCGGCCTGCGCAACAGCGTCGCAAGACCTATTGTAGCTGGGCCGCCACCTTCCTCGGGGCCGGTCCCATCGGGTACCCTAGACCCCTCCCGAACGCACTGCACCGCCCGCAATTGCAGGATACAGTACTGTGAGACTCCGGTCGGGCCGCGTTGCAGATAGCAGGCGCACGAGCTCCGCGGCCCCGGCGGCAACAAGATCGATCTCGGAGGTTTTCAGGTGAATCGCCACTGCATCAAGGTCGCGGCCCGCAGCCAGTTCCAGCCGGAGCAATCCTCGCCAGCTGAGGGGCGCTATGTCTTCGCCTACACGGTTGTTATCGAGAATCGCGGAAGCGAGTCGGCTCGCCTGATCGACCGTCACTGGATTATTACCGACGCGGACGGGCAGATTCAGGAGGTGCGGGGTAAGGGGGTGGTCGGCGAGCAGCCGCATCTGCGTCCGGGCGAGCGCTTCCAGTATACCAGCGGCACAATCCTCCCCACGCCCGTCGGCGCCATGCACGGGAGCTACGGCATGTTAGGGGACGACGGCATCCGCTTCGACGCCGAGATCCCGGCCTTCTCGCTGGCCTCCACCACCAGTATCCACTGATCCTCTTCACTCGGCCCGGCGCGAGCGCCGGCCCCTCGCGCGTCCGGACGACTCACACCCGACATGCCCACCTATGCCATCGGGGACATCCAGGGGTGCGAGGACGAGCTTCTCCGGCTGCTGGACCGTATCGCCTTCGACCCGGCCCGGGACTACCTCTGGTTTGCCGGCGACCTGGTCAACCGGGGTCCCGGGTCCCTCGGGGTGCTGCGATTGGTCCATTCGCTCGACGCCTGCTCGGTGTCGGTGCTCGGCAACCACGACCTGCACCTGCTGGCCTTGGCCGAAGGCAACAGCCGGCACGCGAAGAAGAGCAATCTCGACGCTGTCCTCGCCGCACCGGACCGGGACGAGCTGCTCGATTGGCTACGCCATCGGCCCCTCATGCACCACGATCCGCACCGTGGCTTGGCCCTGGTCCATGCGGGGCTACCCCCACAATGGACCATGGCCGATGCCCTCTCCCATGCGCGGGAGCTGGAGGAGGCGCTACGGGGACCGGACTACCGGGACTACCTGCTCGCCATGTACGGTAACGAGCCTTGCCGCTGGTCGCCGGACTTGCGCGGCATGGAGCGCCTGCGATTCATTACCAACTGTCTGACCCGGCTGCGCTATTGCACCTTGGACGGCAGCCTGGCCCTCAAAGAGAAGGGCACCCTCGCGACCCGCCCCCCGGAGCTGATCCCCTGGTTCCAATGCCCCGGACGCCTCACCCGCGGAGATCGGATCGTCTTCGGACACTGGTCCGCCCTTGGCTACTGGGATCGGGACAACGTCTGGGGGATCGACAGCGGGTGTCTCTGGGGCGGGCACCTCACTGCCATTCGGCTGAGACGGAAGCGGCCGATCGAGCCGATACATCTGCCGTGCGCGGGTTATCTGACCCCGGGGGGCGGAGAGGACTGAGCACCTTGGGTCGCCGACGATCTCAGGTGCCGCCAAGCCCGTCGAGGGGCACCCGGGATCCACACCCCGATGGGATGTCTCGCCAAAGTGCCCTGCTCCGCGGTCTGGAGCAGCCGGTAGCGCTTAGGCGGTCCAGGTCCCGGTAGCCGTGGAGGCAGCGATTCCTCAGCTCCACCATCCAATCGCGTCGGATTCCGCCCCGGGCACACTTCGCGAGCTCGGATTCGCACCGCGGCACGCGTCTGCAACACGCCCCGGTCGCCCTGGCGGCACGCGGCGCGGTATCCTGTCTCCGATCGCCTGCCCCCCAGCCGTACAGCCGAACCTAGCCCATGCAACAAGACTACGATCCGCGCGGCATCGAGGCCGCGGCCCAAGCCTACTGGGACGCCAACCGGTCCTTCAACGCGGTCGAAGACCCGCGCCGCGAGAAGTTCTATTGCCTCTCCATGTTCCCCTACCCTTCGGGACGCCTGCACATGGGGCATGTGCGCAACTACACCATCGGGGACACCATCGCCCGTTACCAACGGATGCTGGGCAAGAACGTGCTCCAACCCATGGGTTGGGACGCCTTCGGCCTTCCGGCGGAGAACGCGGCCATCAAACATGGCATCCCGCCCTCCCAGTGGACCCGCTCCAACATCGAGTACATGAAGGCCCAGCTCAGGAGCCTGGGCTTCGCCTACGACTGGGACCGGGAGCTCGCCACCTGCGACCCGGACTACTACCGCTGGGAGCAGTGGCTCTTCACCCGGCTGATGGAGAAGGGCCTCGCGTACCGCGCCACCGCCATGGTGAATTGGGACCCCATCGATCAAACGGTGCTGGCGAACGAGCAGGTGATCGACGGCCGCGGCTGGCGCTCCGGCGCCCCGGTGGAGAAGCGCGAGATCGAGCAGTGGTCCGTGCGCATCACCGACTATGCCCAGGAGCTTCTGGACGCGCTGGACGGACTCGACGGCTGGCCCGAGCAGGTGCGCACCATGCAGCGCAACTGGATCGGACGCTCCGAAGGCGTCTACATGGAATTCGGGATCTCGGGTTCGGACGAGGTTCTGGGGATCTACACCACCCGCCCGGACACCCTGATGGGCGTGACCTACATGGCCGTGGCCGCCGAGCACCCCCTGGCCCGCCGCGCCGCCGATCGCGACCCCCAGGTCGCCGCCTTCGTGGAGGAATGCCGCCAGGGCGGCACCTCCGAGGCGGAGCTTGAGACCATGGAGAAGAAGGGCCACCCGCTCGGCATCGACGCCGTCCACCCGGTGACCGGCGAGCGGGTGCCCGTTTATGCGGCCAACTTCGTGCTGATGGGCTACGGCACCGGCGCCGTCATGGCCGTCCCCGCCCACGACCATCGCGATTTCGATTTTTCCAAGAGATACAAGAGATATGGGATACCCATCCGGCCGGTGATCGTTCCGGAAACCTGGCGAAATCGCGATATCTACAAGGGGACGATGACCGATACCGCGGTTGGCGCTCGCCAGCTCACGGGAGAGCATCCGGTTCTCGGCGTTACCGGCTGTCCCGAGTGCGAACCGCTGCAATGGGAGCTTTGGGACGAGCGGTTCGAACAACCCGGTATTCTCTTCAACTCCGGCCCTTTCACCGGCCTCACCAGTGCCGAGGCGTTCGACGCCATCGCGACCTGGCTCGAGAGCCACGGAAAGGGCCGGAAGCGGGTGAATTTCAGGCTTCGCGACTGGGGGGTCTCCCGCCAACGATACTGGGGCTGCCCCATCCCCGTGGTCCACACCCGCGACGGCGGCATCCGCCCGGAGACAGACCTCCCGGTCCGTCTCCCCGAGGATGTCGTTGTCGACGGTTCAGGCTCACCTCTGAAAAGAATGCCCACATTCTCGAATCTTCCCAGCGGGGAGATCCGAGAGACCGATACGTTCGACACCTTTTTCGAGTCGAGCTGGTACTACGCCCGCTACTGCTCCCACGACTGCGCGACCGCCATGCTCGACGAGCGGGCGCGCTACTGGCTGCCGGTCGATCAGTATGTCGGCGGCATCGAGCACGCAGTCCTACACCTGCTCTATGCCCGATTCTTTCACAAGCTGATGCGCGACGAGGGCCTGGTGGACTGCGACGAGCCCTTCGCCCGGCTCCTGACACAAGGCATGGTGGTCGCCGAGACCTGGTATCGGGAGGACACCGAGGGCCGCAAGGAGTGGTTCAACCCGGCCGACGTCGAGGTCGCGCGCGACGACAAGGGCAAAATCGTCGGGGCCGTGCTCAAGTCCGATGGCCAACCCGTGGTCTTCGGCGGCATCGAGAAGATGTCCAAGTCCAAGAACAACGGGGTGGACCCGGAGTCCCTGATCGGCCGTTATGGGGCAGACACGGTGCGGCTCTATACCATGTTCACTTCCCCCCCGGACCAGTCCCTAGAGTGGAACGACGACGGGGTGGAGGGCGCGTTCCGGTTTCTGAAGCGCCTGTGGGCACTGGCGGTGGGCAAGTCCGAGTCGATCATGGCGGCCGGCTCGGTCGCCAATCTCCCGAGCCTGGACGTCTCCTCCGCCGCAGCCCGCCGGGAGGTCCACGGCGCACTTAAGAAGGCCCTTTACGATTACGAGCGGCACCAGCTCAACACCGTGGTCTCCGCCTGCATGACCATGGTCAACGCGCTCTACCGGCTCGACGACACGCCGGGTGGCCAAGCGGTGCTCCGCGAAGGACTGAGCATCTGTCTGCGCCTGCTCGCCCCCATCGCCCCCCATGTCACACACCATCTATGGCGGGAGCTGGGCTTCGGGGACGACATTCTGGGCTCCACCTGGCCCAAGGTCGACGAGACAGCCTTGCTGCGCGACACGGTCGCGTACGTGGTCCAGGTCAACGGCAAGGTTCGCGGCAAGGTGGAGGTTCCGGCGGATGCGGATCGGGCGGCGGTCGAGGCGGCTGCCCTGGCCGACGAGACGGTGCGCCGCTTCGTCGGGGAAGCGACGGTACGCAAGGTCGTCGTGGTGCCCGGCAAGCTCGTCAACCTGGTTGCAGGTTAGCCGGGTTGGACACCACCGCCATGGGGATACGACTGGACCGCTCTGGCAGAATTAGGGCCCGGACGCGCGCCCGAGCCCCGATCGCGGCCTTGCTCGTGGCGCTGACCCTGATACAGCTGGGCGGCTGCGGTTTCCACCTGCGCGGCTCGGTCGACATACCTCCGGAGCTCAACCCGCTCTTCATCGACGCCCCCGCCGGCTCCCTGGTACGGGATGCGATCGCCGAGCAGCTCGCTGGCGGGCCGGCGACCCTCGCCCCAGGGGCCGCCGACGCCAAACTGATCTTGCGCATCCGGGGGGAACGGCGCTCCTCTCGGGTCGCCGCCACGGACTCGTCCGGCAAGGTCCTGGCCTACGACCTGCGATTCGACGTGACCTACGACGCGGTGGCCCCCGGAGGGGCCGAGAAGCTCAAGCCCCAGACGCTCAACCTAGTGCGGACCTTCGACAACCCGGACGTGGAAGTCCTGGGCAAGCAGCTGGAGGAGGAGCAGATCTACCGGGAGCTCGCCATCGACGCGGCGGACCGCATCCTGATGCGTCTGCGCACGGCGCTTCGCTGAATCCCCAGGACCCGGAGCCTCGCCACCATGCGCCTGCGCTTCCCCCAGCTCCAGGACCAGCTCGCCCGCGGTCCGGCACCCGTCTATCTGATCTGCGGGGACGAGCCCTACCAGCTCGGCGAGGCCGCCCGACTGGTGCGCGAGTCGGCGCGCAAGGCCGGATTCGACGGGCGCGAGGTCCTGGACCAGGACGGCGCTTTCGATTGGGGCGCCCTGGGGGCGAGCGCGGCCTCCATGTCGCTCTTCTCGGCCCGCAAGCTGATCGAGCTGCGGGTTTCATCCGCCAAGCTCGGCAAGGACGGTGGCGCGGCGATGCGCGCCTATTGCGAACGCCCCTGCCCGGACAACCTACTCCTGATGGTCGCCCCGGCCCTCGACCGCAAGGAGCTGGAGACCCAATGGGCGGCGGCGGTGGACAAGGTTGGGGCCGTGGTTCAGGTCTGGCCACTCAAGGAGCGGGAGCTGATCCAGTGGCTCGGCGAACGACTGCGTGCCGTCGAGCTTCAACCGGGACCGGGTGTGGCCGAGCTGCTGGCGGAGCGGGTGGAGGGCAACCAGCTCGCCGCCGCCCAGGAGATCGAGAAGCTGCGGCTGCTGCGCGAGCCCGGACCCTTGGTCCTGGACGACCTGCTGGGTAATTTGGCGGACAGCGCCCGCTTCGACCTCTTCGCCCTCACGGACGCAGCAATCGCGGGGGAGCGCGCCCGGGTCCAGCGGATCCTGTCGGTCCTGCGCGGAGAAGGCACCGCCGACGCCCTGGTCCTATGGGTCCTGGCCCGTGAGCTGCGGATGCTCGCCGAGGCCGCCGGTGCGCGTGCACGCCAGGAATCCCCCGCCCGAGTCTTCGCCGCCC
>JBGSOR010000188.1:0-26857 GCA_041738985.1 Chromatiaceae bacterium
ACCTGAGCAACGCGACCCTCACGGGCTACTCGGCGAAGGCGTGGTATCTGCTGGCGGACCCCGCGGACCTGCCGCTCGCGGCGGTGGCGGCAGACGCCTTCTGCTGGGACGCGCCCAGGTAGAGCATCAGTCGGCGGAGCATCTCCGCCTCCTTATTCGGGTCGGTTCCGCTCGGCTCCCACAGGGTGCGAACGCTCTCCCCCACCGTATTGCTCGCCACCTTCTCTTCCATACCCTTATGGGTAAGATGGACCTCGGTGGTCCCGGGTTTGGCGCCCGAATCGATGCGCACGCTGAACTGATCGCGGGTCGAGGCGGCGTAGAGCCCGGGCGCCACCTTGCCCAAGGTGCGGGTTATGAAGTCCTGACGAATCTCGGCGCGGTTCTCGATCCAGTCCGTCTTCATGACGCCGACCGCTGGATTCTGCTCCGCGAGCAGAATCCCCTGCTCACGCCAGAAGGACGTCACCCGCGGCCAAACCAGCTGGGGAGTTGCCTGGACCTCCAACCAACGGCTGTTGCCATCGCGACGCAAGTCCACGCTCGCGACAGTAGGCAGCACCTCGGCCGAGCCGGCCGTCGGCTGACGCTGGGCGCGTCCACCCCCGTAATCGGAAAAAGAGGCTCCACCCTCGATCGGCGGGACATCGAGGGCGTCGTCGAAGGTTCCACCCTTCAGGTCCGGCGGAAGCTCCAGGTTCTCCTCCGCCTGGCGGCTCTTCTTGTATGCAAGAGTTTGATCAGGAACAATATCCTGAACGATTTCGGAGCTGCAGCCGACCAGCCCGAGCGCAACCCAGAGGCTGATCGGAAGTAGGGGCAGACCGCCCAGAAGACGGGAAGGTCTCAAGGTCTCGGACCTCGCAATGGATGTGGTAACAGGCGGAGCTATTGGCGCAGCGACCCGGCCGGGGACGTCGTGCCGGTCGCGCGGTCCGTCAAAGAACGCCGGCCTGCTCCAGGGCGGCTCGCACACGCCCGTGATACTGCTCGGAGAGCCAGGTCAGCGGCAGGCGAATCCCCGGTCTGCAGAGACCAAGCTCCACAGCCCCCCATTTTACAGGGATTGGGTTTGACTGGACGAACAGGTCCCGATGCAGCGCCTCCAGACGGCGATCGACCGCCCTAGCCTGGACGCGGTCTCCCGCCAAGGCCGCCTGGCACATGGACTGCATCGACCGCGGGGCCAAGTTGGCCGTCACGGAGATGACGCCATCGCCGCCGAGCAGCAGGAAGTCGCAGGCACTCAAATCGTCTCCGCTATAAAGGGCGAAGGCGTCCCCGCAGGCCGCCCGCAGCACTGCCACCCGCCGAAGGTCCCCGGTAGCCTCCTTTAGCCCGACGATGTTATCGACCTCGGAGAGTCGGGCCACCGTCTCCGGCAACATGTCGCATGCCGTCCGGCCGGGCACGTTATACAGGATCTGGGGGATGTCCACCGCCTCGGCCACGGCCCGATGATGGAGGTAGAGCCCCTCCTGGGTGGGCTTGTTGTAGTAGGGGGTCACCAGCAATGCGGCGTCCGCCCCGGCCTTCTTCGCGCAACGGGTGAGCGTGATCGCCTCCCGGGTGGAATTGGCGCCGGTGCCGGCGATGACCGGAAGACGCCCGGCGACCAGCTCGACGGTGCGGGCGACGATCCCGCAGTGCTCGTCCTCGTCCAGGGTAGCCGACTCGCCCGTGGTGCCCACCGAGACAATGGCCGTGGTCCCCTGCTCCACATGGAAGTCGATCAGCCGCTTCAGGCTCGCGTCGTCGATTCCGCCATCCGCGTCCATGGGCGTAACCAGGGCCACGATGCTGCCGCGAAACATGCTCAAGCTCCCGGAATCAGGAAAAAGGGTTGCATGGTAGCCTGGGGGTTGCCCCGACACAACTGGAGGTCTCGGAAGGACCACCGGCCCTTGGGACCGAGACAGCGGTCAACGGACTCGAATCAGCCGACAACGACCACACGACATTGTGCCAAGAGAACCGGCCGGGACCTGCCTCCCTCACCGGAAGGACGCCTGGCAGAGCCCGAGCAGGGCGGCGGGGAAGAGCCCAAGAAAAAGTACGGCCAGGCCGTTCGCCGTCATGGCCGCGCGCACCCCATTGGAGGTGACGATGGGGGCATCCGTATCTGGCCGGTCGAAATAGATGAGCTTCACCACCCGAAGGTAGTAGAAGGCACCGATGATGGAGAAAAACACGGCGACCACGGCAAGCCATACCATGTCCACCCGCACCACGGCTTCCAAGACCAACAGCTTCGCCATGAAGCCCGCCGCAGGCGGCACGCCCGCCATCGAGAACATCAGGATCGCCATCATCGCAGCAAACCAGGAGTCCCGGTCGTTCAGGCCCTTCAAGTCGTCCAGGTTCTCGGCGTCGAACCCCTCCCGGCTCAGAATGGTCAAGATGCCGAATGCACCGGCCGCCATGACAGCGTAAACGATGGCATAGAACATGGCCGCGGCATACCCCTGGGCCGATCCGGCAAGCAGTCCCAGGAAAATGAACCCAACGTGTGAGATGGTCGAGTACGCCAACATGCGCTTGATATTGGTCTGAGCGATGGCGAGCAGGTTGCCGAGACCCATGGACAGAACCGACAGGATCACCAGCATCCCCTGCCAGTCCGAGTGCAGACCGCCCATGCCGTCCACCAGAAGCCGCACGGCCAGCGCAAAGGCTGCAATCTTGGGCGCGGAGCCCAGAAACAGGGTTACCGGGGTCGGCGCACCCTGGTAGATGTCGGGCACCCACATATGGAAGGGCACAGCGCCAAACTTGAAACCGACGCCGATCACCAGGAAGGCGATACCGAAAACGAGTACCTTGTCGGCGATCCCGTGCTCCGCGACCGCGCGGGCTACCGCGGCGAGCTCGATCGAGCCCGTGGCGCCGTAGATCATGGATACACCGTAAAGCAACATGCCGGAGCCAAGCGCCCCGAGGACGAAATACTTCATCGCCGCCTCCGAGCCGGCCTTCGAGTCCCGGTCGAAGGCCACCAGCGCGTACAGGCATAGCGAGAGGAGCTCCAGGCCCAGATAGAGGGTCAGGAAGCTCCCGGCCGAAATCATTACCAACATGCCGAGTACGGCGAACAGTCCGAGCACATAAAATTCGCCCGCCAGCAGATGCCGATCCTTGAGCCAGGGCCGGGCGTAGACGAAGCCAAAGAAGGCGACCATTAGGGTAGCCCCCTTAAGCAAGTCGCTCATTGGATCGCGCACCACGTTTCCCCCGAAGGCCACCGTCTGCGCCCCTCCGCCTACGAGTCCGGTGAGCCCGATTGCCGCGACGAGCCCGATCAGGGCCAAATCGTGGGCAATGCCCTTGTCCTTCTCCTTCAGGTACAGGTCCACCAGTAGCACGGTGCACGCGGTCAGCATAATCGCGATTTCCGGCAAAACGGGCATCGGATTGATGGCTTCGTATGGCATGAAGGTATTCCGTTGAATCTGACGGTGGGCAGTGCGGCGCCCAGCTTAGGGCGTGCCGAGCGCAGCAACTGGCGCGGGCCTGGGTAGCACGCAGTCCCCCGACTCCGCCGCCGGGAGCTTGCACGCGCCGACCTGGACGACCAGGTTCTCCACCGTCGCGTGCATGACATTCACCAGAGGCGCAGGCCAGAGTCCGAACAGGAGGACTGCCGCCGCCAGGGCGCCCAGATTAAAGGCCTCCCGGCCGTTCAGGTCCTCGAGCTGAGCGACCTTGTCGCTCTTTACCTCGCCGTAGACCACCCGCTTAACCATCCACAGCGTAAAGGCCGCGGCTAAGACGAGCGTGGTGGCCGCCAGGAATGCGAACCAGAAATCGGCCCGGAAGGCGGCCAGGATGACCATAAATTCACCGACGAATCCGGAGGTGCCGGGCAGCCCCGCATTAGCCATCGCGAAAAAGACCAGGAATGCGCCGAACCAGGGCATCGTGTTCACAACCCCACCGTAGTCCGCAATCTGGCGGGAATGGACCCGGTCGTAGAGGACACCGACGCACAGAAACAGCGCCCCCGAGATGAACCCGTGGGAGATCATCTGCACCATGCCACCCTCGATCCCCATCACCGCTCCGGTGCTGACGCCAGAGCGCTGCAAAATGCCAAACAGGATGAAGAAACCGAGCGTCACGAAGCCCATATGGGCGATGGACGAATAAGCGATGAGCTTCTTCATGTCCTGTTGGACCAGCGCCACGAATCCGATATAGACCACCGCGATCAGGGACAAGGCGATAATAAGCCAGTCGAGCGACGCGCTGGCGTCGGGGGTTATTGGAAGACTGAAACGGAGGAACCCGTAACCCCCAATCTTGAGCATGATGGCGGCCAAGATCACGGAGCCGCCGGTAGGCGCCTCCACGTGGGCATCCGGGAGCCAGGTATGGACGGGGAACATCGGCACCTTCACTGCAAAGGCGAGCAGGAAGGCAACAAAGATGAGGGTCTGGGCGGTCATGCCCAGCTCCAAGCCATGAAAATCCAGGATGCTGAAGCTGCCGGATTGGAAGTACATGTAGATCAGGGCGACCAGCATGAACACCGAGCCGAAGAACGTGTAAAGGAAAAACTTGATGGTGGCGTAGACCCGATTCGGTCCACCCCAAACCCCGATGATGATGAACATCGGGATCAGCATGGCCTCCCAAAAGACATAGAAGAGGATCGCATCCAACGCCGAGAACACCCCCACCATCAAACCCTCCATGATCAGGAAGGCGGCCATGTAATGGGACGGCTTGTACGTTATCGTCTCCCAGCCCGCCACCAGCACGAAGATCGTGACGAAGGTAGTGAGCACGATGAGCGGCATGGAGATTCCATCAACGCCGACCTGATAATAGACGTCGAACGACGGGATCCAGGGGGTGCGCTCGACGAACTGCATGTCGGAGCTGGTCGGATCGAACCCGGCCCAGAGAGCCAGACTTACCAGGAATGTCAGCACGGCGAAGGTAAGTCCGGTCCATTTCGAGACCCCGTGGTCCCGGTCGCCGCTGGCGAGCACGGCGACACCGCCGATGATCGGCAGCCAGATGGTCAGCGTCAGGAGTGGGAAACCCGATTCCATCGTTTTATGTCTCCCGATCCGATCAGAGCGTCACAAAGACCGTCAGGAGGCCGACCAGCCCGACGATCATTGCAATGGCATAGTGGTAGAGATAGCCGGTCTGGATATGGCGGGCCACCGCGGCTAGACGGCCGACAGAATGGGCAGACCCGTTAACCATGACCCCGTCGATAGCAACCTGATCGCCCTTGGTCCAGAAAAGCTTGCCGATAAACTGTCCGCCCTCGCCGAAGACCCGCTGGTTGAAGTCGTCGAACCCGTACTTATTCTGGAGTGCCCGGGTGACCGGACCACCCATGGTCTGAAGCTCCTCGTCGATCCGCGGGTTCTGGGCCTGGATGTGCCACCACACAAAGGCGGCGACGCCCAGCCCGCCCATCGCCAGGAAGAAAGGCCAGGCCGTCATCCCGTGCAGGATGAAGGCCCATTGCCCATGCCAATGCTCCGCCAGGTGGTGAAGTGTGTCATGGTCCGGCAAGACGACGATCGGATTCCAGTCCCCGGAGCGCATCCAATTGCTCACCAGGAGTGGCTCGACCGCAAACCAGCCGATTGCAACAGACGGAATGGCAAGCAGAATTAGGGGCAGGGTCACCACCCAGGGGGTCTCGTGCAGATGGTGACGAGTATGCTCGTCCATCCGACCCGTCCCGTGAAACACCAGGAAGTACATGCGGAAACTGTAGAGCGCGGTAACAAAGACGCCCAGGGTCAGCAAAAGGGTAGCGTAGCCGGAGCCGAAGAGCTCGGAGTGCCCCACCGCCTCGATGATCGCATCCTTCGAGAAAAAACCCGAGAAGCCCGGGAACCCGATCAGTGCCAACGAGCCGACTAGAGCGGTAACCCATGTAATGGGCATGTATTTGCGCAATCCGCCCATGTTGCGGATGTCCTGGTTATGGTGCATGGCCATGATGACCGAGCCGGCAGCCAGGAACAGGAGCGCCTTGAAAAAGGCGTGAGTCATCAGGTGGAAAATGCCCGCCGCGTAGGCAGAGGCTCCCAGCGCCGTGACCATGTAACCAAGCTGGGACAAGGTGGAATAAGCCACCACCCGCTTGATGTCGTTCTGAACCAGCCCGATCAGGCCCATGAAAAATGCGGTCGTGGCACCGACGATGAGCACCAACGAGAGCGCAGTCTCCGAGAGCTCGTAAAGCGGCGACATCCGCGCCACCATGAAGATGCCAGCGGTCACCATGGTAGCCGCATGGATCAGCGCGGAGATCGGGGTTGGACCCTCCATGGAATCCGGCAACCAGACATGGAGGGGAACCTGCGCGGACTTACCCATGGCTCCGATAAAGAGCAGGATGCAGATCAAGGTCATCAGGGAGACCCCGCCGAAAACGGCCACCTGGGTCTCGGCCATCGCCGGGGCCTTGCCGAAAACCTCCGCATAATCCATCGAACCGAAGTACATGGCGATGGCGGCGATCCCGAGCAGGAAACCGAAGTCCCCCACCCGATTCACCAGAAACGCCTTGAGATTCGCGAAAATCGCCGTCTCCCGCACGGACCAGAATCCGATCAGGAGATAGGAGACCAGGCCCACCGCCTCCCAGCCGAAGAAGAGCTGCATGAAGTTGTTGGACATGACCAACATCAACATGGAGAAGGTGAACAGCGAAATATAGGCGAAGAATCGCTGATAGCTGTTGGTCCCGGCCTTGGAATCCTGGGGCCAGTTGTGCTCGTCGTCCGCCATGTAGCCGATGGTATAGACGTGAACCATCAGAGAAACGAAGGTCACGGTCGCCATCATCAGGGCCGTGAGCTTGTCCACCAGGAACCCGACCTCGAAGCGCATGCCTTCGGAGACCATCCAGGTGTAGACAGACCCGTTGAAGACCGGCTGATCCCGTGCGACCAACCCGTAGAGGACGTAGAGGGAGAGCGCGGTCGAGATACCCACGCCCGAAATCGTGACCCGGTGGGCCCCCTTGCGTCCGAGCCGCGCCCCGAAGAAGCCAGCAACGATGGCTCCGACCAGTGGCGCGAGCACGATGGCCAAGTAGATCTTTTCCATCTTCGGCTAGCCCTTGAGCGAGTCCAGGTCTTGGACGTTGATGGTCCCCCGGTTGCGGAACAGCACCACCAGGATCGCAAGACCGATGGCCGCCTCTGCGGCCGCAACGGTCAGGATGAAGAAGACGAAGACCTGCCCTGTGGTGTCATGCAGGAAGTGGGAGAAGGCGATGAAGTTGGTATTGACCGCCAAGAGCATCAGCTCGATGCACATCAGGAGCACGATCACGTTCTTGCGGTTGAGAAAGATTCCCGCCACCGAGATGGAGAACAGGATGCCGCCTAAAATCAGATAATCCGAGAGGGCGATCATGGGCCTTACTCCTCCCGTTCCGCGGCGGTGACAGGGGACATCTTGACGATGCGGATTCGGTCCGGCCCTTTCTTAACCCGCACCTGCGTGGCTGGGTCCAGATACTTGGTGTCCGGGCGATGACGCAGCGTAAGCCGGATAGCGGCAACGATGGCCACCAGCAGTATGACGGCAGCCAGCTCGAACGGATAGAGATGGGTGGTGTAGAGCATCATCGCCAGGTCGCGGGTGTTGTCCACCTCGGGCCCCGCCGCGGCGGGCTGAGGGAATGCGTCCAATCCGAAGTGGGAGGGACCCACAATCAGGACGATTTCGATCAGCATGACGACCGCCACCAGGGTCCCGACCGGCAGGTACCTGATGAACCCTGCCCTTAAGGTGGCGATGTCGATATCGAGCATCATGACCACAAAGAGGAAGAGCACCATGACCGCGCCCACGTAGACCAGCACCAGGGCCAGCCCCAAGAACTCCGCCTCCATCAGAATCCACAGGGCCGCGCTGTTTACGAATGCGACCACAAGCCAGAGCACCGCGTGCACCGGATTGCGGCGGCTGATCACCATCCCCGCGGCGACTACGGTTATGGCCGCGAAGCAATAGAACAGGAACTTTTCGAAGCCCATGGGTTCGTCCGAAAGCTGGTTATTGGCCGCAGAGGCTAACGGTAAGGCGCATCGGCGGCGCGCGCCGCCGCGATCTGGGCCTCGTACTTGTCGCCGATGGCGAGCAGCTTGTCCTTGGTCATGATGTTCTCTCCACGCTGCTCGAAGTGATATTCGTAGATCCCGGTCTCAACGATGGAGTCCACTGGGCAGGATTCTTCGCAAAACCCGCAGTAGATGCACTTGAACAAATCGATGTCATAGCGCGTCGTGCGTCTGGACCCGTCCTCCCGCGGCTCGGCCTCGATCGTAATCGCCAGCGCTGGACAGGTGGCCTCGCACAGCTTGCAGGCGATACAGCGCTCTTCGCCGTTCGGGTAGCGGCGCAGGGCATGGAGCCCCCGGAACCGCGGCGAGATCGGCGCCCTCTCCTCCGGGTACTGGACAGTGAACTTACGTCTCCAGAAATAACGGCCGGTGAGCTGCATGCCCTGAAGAAGCTCGGTCAGCAGTAGTCCATGGAGATAGGCGCGGGTCTTGGTCAGCATCGGTCTTCTCCTGGGATCAGGCGGACCACCAGGGCGGCAGTTGTGCGACGACACCCAAGGCCACGACCAGTATCCAGACGATCGTGATCGGGATGAAGACCTTCCATCCCAGGCGCATGATCTGATCGTAGCGGTAGCGCGGGAAGGTCGCGCGCAGCCACAGGAGCAGAAACATGAACAAAAAGGTCTTGAGCAGTAGCCAATGGAATCCGTCGTCCAGCGGGAATACACCGTCAACCCAAGTCTGCGGCAGAGGCGAGAGCCAGCCGCCCAGGAACATGAGCGCGGATAGCGCGGAGATCAGGATCATGTTGGCGTATTCGGCCAGGAAAAACACGGCGAAGGCCATGCCCGAATACTCCACATGAAAGCCGGCGACGATCTCCGACTCGCCCTCCGCCACATCGAAGGGCGCGCGATTGGTCTCGGCCACGCCCGAGATCAGATAGACGCCGAAAAGAGGCAGGAGCGGCAGCCAGAACCAGGTAAGCACGCTCCCGGACTGGGCGCGCACAATCTCCCCCAGGTTCAGGCTGCCGGCGGCCACCAGCACGCCTACCAGGGCGAAGCCCATCGCGATCTCGTAGGCGACCATTTGGGCCGCGGAGCGCATCGCGCCGAGGAGGGCATATTTCGAGTTGGAAGCCCAGCCCGCGATGATAATCCCGTAAACCCCAAGGGAGCTTAGCGCCAGGATGTAGAGGAGTCCGGCATGGATATCAGCAAGCACCAGGCCCTCGTCGAACGGAAACACCGCCCAGGCGGCCATGGCGGGGGCAATGGCGAGCATGGGCGCGATGAGAAAGAGGATCTTGTCCGCCTTGGTCGGCAGGACGATCTCTTTCATCATCAGCTTAACCGCGTCCGCGATCGGCTGGAGCAAGCCGCGCCAGCCGACCCGGTTGGGGCCGATGCGCACCTGCATATAACCGATCACCTTGCGCTCGGCGAGCGTGTAATAGGCCACCAGGCCCAAGAGCGGTAACAGGATTGCCACGATCTTGAGCAAGATCTGGATCCCCAGCGGCAGCACGTTCCAAAGCTCGATCATCGGCTGGGATTCCTCATGCCTAAGGGGTAGTGGTCTTGACGACCGTCATCGGGGCGATCCGATCCCCAAGAACCTCGCTGCCCGGGACGCCGGAGGGGACGCGAGCGCAGCCCAAGGGAACGCGGTCGTCGATCAGAACCTGGATGCGCATGGGCGACCCGCCCTGGCGCACCTCGACCCAGTCCCCAGCGACGAGGCCCAGGGCATGTGCCTGATCCGGGTGCAGGCGGACTCCCAGGTCAGCCATGGCTGGCGTGCCCTGCAGTGCGGGGGAGCGGCGCACGAGAGAATCCACCGCGTACATGGGCACGTCTCCGATACGGATCAGGCCCTCGTCCGCCCCACGCGGCTCTACGGCAAGATCCGCGATCGGGCTGTTGTCCAGGTCCGCATCCGCACAACGGGCGGCAAGCTCAGCACGGATCTGCGCCGTGTCCAGATACTCGAACCCCTTGAGATCGAGCAGGTTACCTAGCACTCGCAAGACCTTCCAGCCGGGACGCGCATCCCCGGGGGGTGCCACGGCACCCTGAAAGCTCTGGCCGGTGCCGCTCGCGTTGACAAAGGTACCGGAAGTCTCGGAGAACGCCCCGATAGGCAGCAGCACATCCGCCACGGCATCCAATGACGGGGCGCGGAAGGCGCTGGCGGCAACCACGAAGTCTGCCTGGCCAAGTGCATCCATGGCGCGGGCCGGATTGCCCAGGTCCAGTCCAGGCTCGACACCCCAGAGCACGAAGGTCTTGAGCGGGGAGGCGAGCATCTCCCCGAGCGGGAGCCCCCCCTGCCCCGCCGACCGGGCACCTGGCAACATCCGGGGATGGGCCCCCGCGAGATAGGCCCCAACGCTGTTCGCGGCCTCCGGGAGATAGCCCACCTGGCAGCCGGCGCCCTCGCCGATCAAGTAGGCAAGGGCCTTGAGCAGGGTGTAATCGGGATGCGCAGCCGCCAGGCTACCGAGCAGAATCAGACCCTTGCCGTTCCGTCCCGCCGCCTTCAGGGACTCGGCGAGCGTTGCGTGGGCATCCCCCGGCCGGGCTGCGCCGATCAGCTTCCTCACTGGCCCCGAGCCCTGCATATCCAGGGACTGGGCGACGGCCGCCAGTTTCTCGATCATGCCGGCCGGCGTATCGACCAACTGTACGGCCGGGTGTGTCAGGTCTACCCGGTACGGATTCACCAGGGCGATCCGGGCGCCGTTCAGCGCCCCCTGGCGGATACGGTGTGCCAGCAAGGGCTGCTCTCGGCGGATATCGCTCCCCACGAGAAGCAGCGACTCGCGCGTCTCCAGCTCCGGGATCGCGACCCCGAGCCAGGGCAGGCGGGGGTCGGCCCCATCCCTCCGGAAATCCTGCTGACGCAGCCTGTGGTCGATGTTCCCGCAGCCCAGGCCCCGGGCGATCCCCTGGGCCAGATAAAGCTCTTCGAGGGTGGCATTGGGGGCCAGGATCCAACCGGTCTCGGCGGGATTCGCCACCTTGAGCCGCTCGGCCACCAGGGTCAGGGCCTCGGTCCACTCGGCCTCCACCCAGGACCCATCGCGCCGGACCAGGGGGGCCGTCAGTCGGTCGTCGCCGTTGAGTCCCGCATAGGCGAAGCGGTCCCGGTCGGAAATCCAGGTCTCGTTCACCGACTCGTTGTCCCTGGGGTGGACCCGCATGACCCGGCCCCGGCGCACGTGCAGCCGAATGTTGGAGCCGACCCCGTCGTGGGGTGCGATGGAATCGGCCTCGCTCAGCTCCCAGGCGCGGGCAGTGAACCGGTATGGCTTGGACGTGAGCGCGCCCACAGGGCACAGGTCGATGATGTTGCCAGACAGCTCGTGGGAGACGGTGTGGGCCACGAAGGTGCCGATCCTCAGGTCCTCGCCTCGCCCCGTGGCACCCAGCTCGCGCACCCCGGCGATCTCCGCCCCGAAGCGGACGCATCGGGTGCAGTGGATGCAGCGGGTCATATCGGTGGCGATCAGGGGACCCAGGTCCTCGTCCTTCACCACACGCTTGCGCTCGGCGAAGCGGGAGACATCGCCACCGTAGCCCATGGCCACATCCTGGAGCTCGCACTCGCCGCCCTGGTCGCAGATTGGACAATCCAAGGGATGGTTGATGAGCAGGAACTCCATGGTCCCGCGCTGGGCCTCGATGGCCTTGGGGGAACGGGTCTGGACCTTCATTCCTGGGGCGACCGGGGTGGCGCAGGCCGGGATCGGCTTGGGGAACGGACGGCCACCTTGCTCCGCCTCCACCAAGCACATGCGGCAGTTGGCGGCAATAGAGAGCTTCTTGTGATAGCAGAAGCGCGGGATCGGGATGCCCTCGCGGTCCGCGACCGCGATGATCATCTCGCCCGGTGCCGCCTCGCAGGCGCGACCGTCGATCTCGATGGTGATCTTATCCGTCATTCCGGTCTCTCGATCGGCGGCGCAGGAAGGGTCTCTCGGACTCCGCCCGCACGCGACACGACTCCCAGGGTGAAGGGGCGGCATTGCTACTGCGCTGGGCCGTCCCCGGGTTCTAGTGGTCAAACCGCGGCTGCCCCCTGGGCAGCCCCGAGGGACCGGGCTCGCCGGGTCCCGGAAGGGCCTCGCTCCGAGGCCCCGCCTAGGCCGCCTTGCCGGCGTCCTTGGCGATCAATTCCTCGAACTCGTGGCGATAGTGCTTCAAAAAGCTTTGTACCGGCATAGCCGCCGCATCCCCCAAGGCACAGATGGTGCGCCCGCCGATGCGACCCGCGACCGCGTCCAGGAGATCCAGATCCTCCGGGCGACCCCGGCCACCGACGATCCGGCCCACCACGCGCGCCAGCCAACCGGTGCCCTCCCGGCAGGGAGTACACTGGCCGCAGGATTCGTGCATGTAGAAATGGGACAGGTTGGAGAGGACCCTAACCATGCAGGTCCCTTCTGCAATGACGATTACTGCCCCGGACCCGAGCATGGACCCCACCTTGGCGATGGAGTCGTAATCCATGTCAGTCTGCATCATGATCTCGCCCGGCACCACTGGGACCGAGGAGCCCCCGGGGATGACCGCCTTGAGCGCACGTCCGTCCTTAACCCCGCCGGCCATCTCCAGCAAGTCCCTGAAGGGCGTCCCCAGCGGGACCTCCACGTTGCAGGGGTCGTTCACGTGCCCCGTGATGGAGAAGAGCTTGGTGCCGCCGTTGTTGGGCCGACCCTGCTCCAGAAACCAGTGACCGCCCCGCTCCAGGATCACCGGCACCGAGGCGAGGGACTCAGTGTTATTGATCGTGGTGGGCCGGCCGTAAAGACCGAACTGGGCCGGGAACGGCGGTTTGAAGCGCGGCTGGCCCTTCTTGCCCTCGATGGACTCCAGGAGCGCGGTCTCCTCCCCGCAGATATAGGCCCCGGCGCCCAAGTGGGTATGCAGGTCGAAGTCCACCCCCGAGCCCAGGATATCGCAGCCCAGAAGACCGGCCGCATAGGCCTCTTGCAGGGCACCCTCGAACCGCTCGATGGGCTCGTAGAACTCCCCCCGGATGTAGTTGTATCCGACCGTGGAACCGGTGCAATAGCCGGCGATGGCCATCCCCTCGATCAACTGGTGCGGGTTGAAGCGCAAGATGTCCCGGTCCTTGCAGGTTCCCGGCTCACCCTCGTCGCTGTTGCAGACGATGTACTTCTGGCCCGGCGCCATGCGGGGCATAAAGGTCCACTTGAGCCCGGTGGGGAATCCGGCGCCGCCGCGGCCGCGCAAGTTCGAGAGCTTGATCTCTTCGATCAGGGCAACCGGGTCTAGCTTGTTCCTAAGGATTCGCTCCCACTGTGCATAGCCGCCGACGCTGCGATAGGCGTCCAGGGTGAAGCGTCGATCCGCCGGCAGATGCATCGTTCGAAAACAAACCGTGTTCTGAAGCCCGGGCATATGCTACTCCAGCCCCTCGATGAGCCCGTCGAGAGCTTCGGCGGAGAGCCGCTCGTGGTGGGTCTTGCCGATCAGGACCGCCGGTGCGTCCCGGCAGGCGCCCAGACACTCCACTTCCTTGAAGGTGAAGCGCCCATCCGGCGTGGTCTCCCCCGGGCGCACCCCGTACTTGTGCTCCACGTGGTAGATCAGGTCCTCGGAGCCGTTCAGCATGCAAGAGATGCTGTTGCAGATGCAGACCTTGTGGCGGCCCGTGGGCTCCAGGTCGTACATGCCGTAGAAGCTCGCAACCTCGTAGACAGAGACCTCCGGCATATCGAGATACGCGGCCACGTCGTCCATCAGCTCCCGCGAGAGCCAACCGCCGTTATGCTCCTGGACCAGCGTCAGCGCCGGCATGACCGCCGATTGCTTCCATTCTGCCGGGTACTTAGCGATATGGGCATCGATCCGGGCGCGGATCTCGGGGGTAAAGAGACTCGACTTGTCCCTGTCATGGACGACGGCAAGGGGGGTGTTGCGGAAGCTCATCAGCGGTCGATCTCCCCGAATACGACGTCCAGGGTACCGATGATGGCGACCACGTCCGCCAGCATGTGTCCTTTGGACATCTCGTCGAGCGCGGCCAGGTGCGGGAAACCGGGGGCACGCACCTTGAGCCGGTAGGGCTTGTTGGCACCGTCGGAGACGATATAGCAGCCGAATTCCCCCTTAGGGGCCTCGACAGCTGCATAGACCTCGCCAGGAGGTGTGCAATAGCCCTCGGTAAAGAGCTTAAAGTGGTGGATCAGGGCCTCCATGTCGTCCTTCATAGCCGACCGAGAGGGCGGAATCACCTTGTGGTCGTCGATCGCCACAGGACCCGAGTGCGCGCGCAGCCACTCCACGCACTGACGCACGATGCTGTTGGACTGGCGCATCTCCTCCATCCGAACCAGATACCGGTCGTAGCAGTCGCCGTTCACCCCCACCGGGATATCGAAATCCATGTCGGCATAGGCTGCGTAAGGCTGCTTCTTGCGCAGGTCCCACTCGACCCCGGAGCCCCGCAGCATAGGCCCGGTGAACCCGAGCTGGAGCGCCCGCTCCGGGGAGACCACCCCAATGCCGACAGTGCGCTGCTTCCAGATCCGGTTATCCGTCAGCAGTGTCTCGTACTCGTCCACATGGGTTGGGAAGCGGTCAGTAAAATCCTCTACGAAATCAAGGAGCGAACCGTGTCGCGCCTCGTTTCGGCGGGCGAAGTCCTTGGCGCTGTGCCACTTGGTGGCGGTCTGCGGATACTGCGGCATCCGGTCCGGCAAATCCCGATAGACCCCTCCGGGACGATAATAGGTCGCATGCATGCGAGCACCCGAGACCGCCTCGTAGCAGTCGAGCAAGTCCTCGCGCTCGCGGAAGCAATAAAGGAAGACCGACATGGCCCCGATGTCCAGGGCATGGGCGCCAAGCCACATCAGGTGGTTCAGGATGCGGGTGATCTCGTCGTACATGGTGCGGATGTACTGGGCGCGCTCCGGCGCCTCCACACCCAGGAGCTTCTCGATGGCCCGCACATAGCCGTGCTCGTTGCACATCATGGACACGTAATCCAGCCGGTCCATGTAGCCGATGCTCTGGTTGAACGGCTTGGTCTCGGCGAGCTTCTCCGTACCCCGGTGGAGGAGCCCGATGTGGGGGTCGGCGCGCTCGATCACCTCGCCGTCCAGCTCCAGCACCAGGCGCAGCACGCCATGGGCGGAAGGGTGCTGGGGGCCGAAGTTCAAGGTGTAGTTGCGGATCTCAGGCATGCTTCACCCCGGAGGCACCCAGCTCCGATGCCGCATAACGGCTATCCTCGCGAATCGTCTTCGGCACCAGCACCCGCGGCTCGATGGAGACCGGCTCGTAGACCACGCGCCCCTGGGCCGGGTCGTAGCGCATCTCCACGTGACCGGAGATGGGGAAGTCCTTCCGAAAGGGGTGCCCGACGAAGCCGTAGTCCGTGAGGATGCGGCGTAGGTCCGGATGGCCGCTGAACAGAATGCCGAAGAGGTCGAATGCCTCCCGCTCGAACCAGTTAGCCGAGGCCCAGACCGGGATCAGCGAGTCCACCATGGGCTGGGACCCACCCGCGTAGACCCGCAGGCGCAAGCGCCGGTTGTGTACAAGGGAGAGCAAATGGACGGCGACGGCGAAGCGCCGGGGGTCGTCCAGATCCAGATCCTGGTCCCGGTCCACGCCCCGGCCGAAACCCGTGGTAGTCGCCCCCTCGGTGTCCCACTCCGCCTTGCCGTAGGCGGCATAGTCCACCCCGCACAGGTCGATCAGCTGCTCGAAGCGCAGGTCTTCGTGGTCCCTCAGTATCCAGGCGACCGGAAGCAATCGGTCCGCGGGCACGGCCAGGGTCGTCTCGCCAAAAGCGGTGAGCACCTCGCAGCCATGGTCGGCCAGGTGCCGACTCAGCGCATCGCTGAGCCGATCGGGCCTGGCGTCGCGAGTCAGGGAATCCGTTGGCATAGGTATCCGGGGCTCAGCGGGCGATGGTGTTGGTACGACGGATCTTGTTCTGAAGCTGCAAGATACCGTAGAGCAAGGCCTCCGCGGTCGGCGGACAGCCCGGCACATAGACGTCCACGGGCACAATGCGGTCGCAGCCCCGCACCACCGAGTACGAATAGTGGTAGTAGCCGCCCCCGTTGGCGCAGGAGCCCATGGAGATCACCCAGCGGGGCTCGGCCATCTGATCGTAGACCTTGCGCAACGCCGGAGCCATCTTGTTAACCAGGGTGCCGGCCACGATCATGACGTCGGATTGGCGCGGGCTCGGGCGGAAGATGATTCCGAAACGGTCCAGATCGTAACGCGCCGCCCCCGCATGCATCATCTCGATCGCGCAGCACGCCAGCCCGAAGGTCATGGGCCACATGGAACCGGTGCGGGCCCAGTTGATGAGCTTGTCGGCCGTGGTGGTGACGAAGCCCTGCTCGAGAACACCCTCTATTCCCACTCCAGCGCCCCCTTCTTCCACTCGTAGACGAAACCGACGACCAGGATGGTCAGAAATAGGACCATCGCCCAGAAGCCGAAGATCCCCAGATCCTTGATAACCACGGCCCAAGGAAAGAGGAAGGCAATCTCCAGGTCGAAAAGGATGAAGAGGATGGCGACCAGGTAGTAACGCACGTCGAACTTCATGCGCGCGCTCTCGAACGCCTCGAAGCCGCACTCGTAGGGAGAGTCCTTCTCCGGGTCCGGGCGGCGGGGCCCGAGGAAATATCCGATCGCGAGAGGTCCGGCGCCCACCAGTATCCCGATGACGACGAAGATCAGGATGGGCAGATAGTTGTCGAGCACCGGTCCTCCCCGCTTTAATTATCTGGATTGCACTTGCGGCGAGGCGGGAGTCTAAAGCCCTCGCGCGCGCAAAGTCAACCGGTAACGGCAGGGATAACTTAAGACTTTTCAGTCGTTTAGTGGCTTATAGGGGGATAAAAAAACGGCATGTCGCAAAAGCGACATGCCGTTCGTTATTGGTGCCGACGGCCAGACTCGAACTGGCACGGCTTGCGCCACTACCCCCTCAAGATAGCGTGTCTACCAATTTCACCACGTCGGCAATGACTGTTTCAACGGTCTCCTTTAGGCTCGCCTGTTGGCTTGTCCGAGCCCTCGGGCATTACGCCATCGGCGGAGTCCGCGGGACTTGCCGCAGGGGCCGTCGAGGGCACCGCGGGTACGTCCGAGATACCGGACTGAGCTGGCTTGCCCGTTGGGGCCGGCACCGCTGGTACTTCCGAGGCCGGCGTAGGGGGTGGGGCCACGGGCTCCTTGGTTTGAACCGGAATCGTGGTCTGATCCAGACCGTCCATCAAACCGGCCGGCTTTCCGCCCTGTGCCGCATAGTACGCTAAGGCCATGCTGGTCAGGAAGAACAGGGCAGCGAGGATGGCGGTGGCCCGGGACAGGAAGGAGCCGGAGCCTCGCGAGCCGAAGACAGTGGCCGAGGCCCCGCTGCCGAAGGCTGCACCCGCATCCGCGCCTCGCCCATGCTGAATCAGCACCAGACCGATCAGGCCCAGGGACAGAAACACTTGGACAACGGTCAGGATCGTCTGCATGCACTCGCTCGTTGTGGACGGATGGCCGAATACGCTCGTCTGCCGGGGGATCAGGCCTTCTGGGCCGCCGCCTCGTCTCCGGCCTTGGCAATGGCCAGAAACTCGTCCGCGTTGAGCGATGCGCCGCCGATCAAACCGCCATCGATATCCAACTGGCCGAGCAGATCCAGCGCGTTGCTGGCCTTCATGCTGCCGCCGTAAAGGATGCGGATCTTCGCCGCCACAGTCTGGCTGTGCCCCGCAAGCCGGTTGCGAATGAACGCATGGACTTCCTGGGCCTGCTCCGGCGTGGCCGTCATCCCGGTCCCGATCGCCCACACGGGCTCGTAGGCCAGCTCGATCACGTCGAATGCCTCAATCCCTCCCAGGCTCATGATCCCGTCGAGCTGAGTCGCGATCACCTTTTCGGTGTCGCCCCGCTCCCGCTCGCCCAGAGTCTCGCCCACGCACAGAATGGCCGTGAGCCCCTTACGACGGGCTGCCGCCAACTTACGCGCGATGATCGGGTCGGTGTCGCCGTAGAGCGAGCGCCGCTCGGAATGTCCGCAAATCGCGTAGCGGCAGCCGAACTCGACGAGCATCGCCGCGGAGACTTCGCCGGTGAAGGCACCGTCATCCTCGGTGGCCACATCCTGAGCCCCGAGCTGCACAGCGCTCCCCGCCAGGGCCTCCTCGGCCATCGGGAGAAACGGGTAGGGTGGGCAGACAGCGAGCTCGCTCTGCCGGATGTCGGGCGCCCCAGCGACGATTCCCGTCAACAGCCGCTCCACGCTGGCCTTGGTGCCGTTCATCTTCCAGTTGCCAGCAATCAATGGGCGACGCATAAATTTCTCCGCATAAACGAGCCCAATAATTTAGACGTCTCGCACCTGGAAATCAACCGAAACCTTGCCGTAGACTGCCGCCCCATGGCTAAGGGAAAGAAAAAATCCGACGGCGGCGCGACGATCGCCCTCAACAGGAAGGCGAGTCACGACTACCACATCGACCAGCGCATCGAGGCCGGTATCGCACTGGAGGGCTGGGAGGTCAAGAGCCTGCGCGCGGGCCGAATCCAGATCAAGGAGAGCTATGTCAAGATCCTCCACGCGGAAGCATTCCTGATCGGCTCCCACATCTCGCCGCTACCCACTGCCTCCACCCATGTCAGCCCGGACCCCACCCGCACCCGCAAGCTCCTGCTTCAACGCTCGGAGCTCAACCGCCTGATCGGCCAGACCGAGCGGGCCGGCTACACCCTGGTCCCCACCGCCATGTACTGGAAACGTGGACGGGCGAAGCTGGAGATCGGACTCGCCAAGGGCAAGAAGCTCCACGACAAGCGTGCGAGCGAAAAGGACAAAGACTGGCAGCGGGAGAAGGAGCGGCTCTTCAAGTCCGGTTGAGGGTCAGCCGTCCGGCACCGCCGAATCGCCTCCACCGCCTCTGCCCCATTCGCCAAGCTCGGGCCTGTTGCCCCTTGCGGCGGGGCTCAACCCCCCCTATATTACCAGCGTATCTTCTGGGGGCGACTTGGTTTCGACGTGGGTCGCGAAACCTGAGGTGCATGCCGAGGTGCGGGTACCTCGTAAAACCGTCCGCAAATTCTAGTTGCCAACGACGACAACTACGCCCTCGCTGCTTAATCCCAGCGGGCCTCACACCGTCTTTTGCCTGTGGGCGGCGGATTCGTGGGGTAACATCACACAGGATCGCGGTGACGGGAGTCCGGACCCGATCCGCTAAAACCTAACGGAATCGCCGACCGTGCGCCCTGCCCTTCGGGCGTTGGAAGGCTAAAAACAATAGACGGGCTAAGCATGTAGGACCAATGGCAGAGGGCTTGCGGACGCGGGTTCGATTCCCGCCGCCTCCACCAAATAACGGGCCTTGGAGTAATATCCAAGGCCCGTTTTTCTTTTGAATCGGGATATCTCGCTCAGTCAAGCCGCCCGATACTCCGGTTAGCGGTAGCCCGCCGCTTCGGTGTCCGTGGACCCACCCTGTGGGACCAGGCCACGGATGGTGTGGCTAAGTGCTCGCCCCGAACGGGCTAAGCGGCGTACACTACCGCAGATGATCGACCTTGACGACATTGCAGCAGGACTTGCGCGAGGCGAGCTCTTTCTCGAGTACCTACTTCTCGCGACCCATTTATGCGGCCGGACTCCTGGAGCTGCACGCACGGATCGGCTGATCCCTGCGCCCGAGATTCCCGAAACGACGCCACGCGAGCACGTAAGCGCTGGCGCGACGACGCGTCCGCGAGCCGACGGTCGCACCCATCGGACAGCGCTTTGGCCCGCCACGCAGCCGACTCGCGCCGTCAGTTCCCGCGGCCAAAGAACCGGCCGGTACCCCCAATTCACGCGAGCCCCGGTACTCCCGCCAGCGCTATTGCAGCATGCCCGGCAGCCGACCTCTCGGTCAGGCGCAGGACGGCCGCCGCAATGAAGCACGAAAAGGGCACAACCACCATCAAACCTATGACAGCAAAGGCCAGGAAGCTATTGAAGAAACGCTCGGAGGTTGTCATGACTGCTCCTCGAGCACTGCGCGCTCGCCGTTCAGGTGTACAGATTGATCTGGCATTGCCGTGCCATCGATAGATAGGTCGCGGCTCCAGCCCACTCCGCAACCTCCGGAATGAACTGGCCCTTATCCCATCCAAACAAATCGCGGGTCATCTGGCAGCCAACGAGCTTCACATCGGCCTCGATGCATAGCGTGGGCAGCTCCTCGATAGACGCTACGCCTCTTTCGGTCAGGGTCTTCTTCATCATGGCCGAAGCCATGCTCTCGAAGCCCGGAACGCCCGCCATGACGAGGTTAGGGAAGCTCCACTCGACAGCCCTGAGCCACCCGGGACCCACGGGCATTTTCATAGGCATCGCAGGGTTCCCTAGAGGACTCACCTTCAGATCTAATCGCTTCTTTAGAAGCGCCAAACCGTAGAAGGTGAAAAACATGGTCACGCTCCAACCCAAGGCGCTAGCCGTCGATCCGATGATAAAAGGCGGATAGGCCCAATCCAAGCTCCCCTTCGTCACCATGATGGAGATAGACGGCGTTGCTCGCTGCTGCCACGCCGCGATCCGCTGCGCGAACCGCTCGTCGAACCACCGATCAAGCGCCTCGGCATCGTTCGGTACGGAATGCGTTGTCAAAACAGACACGATGCGCCTCCCCCTGAGAGATGACTCGACGCCTGGGACCCTCCATCTACTGCCTAATCTCCCCTGCGCGGCGCGCAGATAACGGCAGGAGATGCGTCTGTCTCATAGCCCGATCAGCTCGCCATGAACGCTCTGCTCTCGCAAACAATTCAGGAACGCCTGCGCGCTGGTCTTGTCGGGCCGGTATCCCACGACGACGAGGTGCTGCCGTTCGTCGGGATTATGCACGCTCACCACACCGTCGATCGCACGTAGGCTGGATACGAGCCTCGCGCGCTCCTCGACGTCGAGTATTTCATCGACGTGTATCGTGATATCAGCCAGTTGAATATCCATCTCTCACGCCTCTTGAATCTGTACCTATCAATCTTTCTAATGCATGACGAAGGATTTCTTATTGCCAGCCAGACGCGACGCACCATTCCCCAGGCGACGCCTTAGGATCCGCAGGCCGCTCCTCTTCTTTCCGCGCCAACGGACCAGCCAGCAAATGCCCGCCATGCAGAATCAGTATAGTATAGGCCGATAGCAGATAAGCAGACGCTCATGGAGGGGAAAGGCAGAAGAGATGCCGAGTAGCATCGATTGCATCAGGGGATTACCGAGGTCGATCCTGCACGCCGGGCCATCGTCCGGCACCGACCCCGTCGCACAGCCCGCTGACGATCCCGCCGCCCCTAAGGCGGACGATGCCCGACCGGGGCGCCGCCGCGACCGGCAGGAAACGCACGCTGCGCGGATCCTATAACGCCTGGTGCTGACGCAGCCGCAACTGTAGCCGCTTGGCTTGCTTGAACGCTTCTTTGAGCATCAGCCGGTGAAGCTCGTTCAGAGTGTCGGGATCGACACGATTGACGGCATCCGGGTCCTTGGTCTGGAGCTGCTGGTGGATACGGAAGCGCTGGATGAGATGAAACGCCTCGACGTCGGCCGCGGTGTCGGCGACCGACCGCCCCAGGGCGGCTCCCGCCGCTCGCAGCCGGTCGGCAGTATTGGTCGCCCAGATGCCGAATTGCAGGGACCAGATTCGGGCGGGGTCCACGAAGAGTCGGGCACCTTGGACCTTGAGGTCGATGGTATGCGGGAAGTCCCTGTTGCGGTCGTAGGTGAACTGGCCGGCCCAGCCGATGGGGGGGGCAACGTCCACCGCCTGCTGGGAAAGCAGCCGCAGAAAACGGGTATGACCGGGGACGGCCTGAGTCAGCCAGGCGCGCAGCCGATCCACTGGCTCGAAGCTGCCGTAGAGAGGGCGGAAGTCGAAGAAGATGGTGCCGTGAAGCAGGGCGTGCGGCTCGGGCTCCCCCAGCCATTGGCTGAAACACGTGCGCCACTCGGCATCGCTCAGACACCACTGGGGGTTGCTCGCCATAATGTTGCCGCGGCAGCGCTCGAAACCGCAGTGGTGCAGGGCGTCGTTGACGGCCTTGGCGAACGGCAGGAAGGCGGACCGCAGGGTCTCGGCGGCCTCGGGCTCTGGGGGGACGAAGATCAGCCCGTTATCCTGGTCCGTCGCGAAGGTCTGCTCCAGGCGCCCCTCGGAGCCGAAGACCAGCCAGCACCAAGGGACCGCGGGCAGGTCGAACTCGTCTTCCATGATCTCGATGACCCGCATGGCGATGAGATCGTTAAGACCGGACATCCATTGGCACAGCGACTCCACCGCCATGCCTTCGTTGAAAAGCTGGGCGCCGCGGCGGCGTACCCGATCGGCAGCGGCGGTCATGGCGTTCAGGTCCCGGGCCGCGCCGATGAGCTCGATCAGGGACTCCGCCCCACCGGCGCGCAAGCCCAGCAGGTCCGCCTGTCCAACCAACCCGAACAGTCGTCCGTCGCTTTCTGTGAGCAGAACGTGTTTGATGCCCTTCTTCGCCATCAGGACCTTGGCCCGATGGGCGGGCGCGTCCGCGGAGATAGTGAGCGGGGCACCGATCATGTGGAAGGCCACGGGGTCGTCCAGCTCGCCCCCCTCGAAGCCGATCACGTGCAGTATCTCTCGCAGCGTGACGAGTCCGAGCGCTAGCCCGCTCGCGGGATCCGCGATGACGGCCGCGTCTTCCTGTCCCCGACTGATGCGATAGAGTGTCTCCCGCAAACTGGCCCCGGGAGGGACAACCAGGGGTTGGCGATGGGCCAGGGTGCGCAGAGGCGCCTGATCGGGGCTACCGGCTTGATCCATGAGGCTGGCCGATACACTGCCAGCTGGATCGTCCGCGGGTGGATCGCTATCGGTGTCGCTCATCGCTACGCTCCGTGGGCGAGCTCCCAGCTGGGGCCCGAGGGCTCTCGGGTTAGTCGGCCCGGGGGGCAGGGAGTCGGCCGGCAGAAGCGAGCAGCTCCCGCACCTTGTCGATCAGCTCGTGGGTGGAGAAGGGCTTGGGCATGTAGGCGTCCGCACCCAGCTCCCGACCCTTTTTCTCCTCCGCCTCGCGGCCTTTGGCGGTGAGCATGAGGACAAGGACCCCGGCCAGCGACGGATCTGCCCGCACGGCGCCCAATACCGCAAACCCGTCCAGCTTCGGCATCATCACGTCCAGGATGACGAGCTGAGGGCGCTCGGCGCGGATGGCGGCGAGCCCCTCCTCCCCGTCGCGCGCGACGCTCACCTCGAAGCCTTCGCGTCTGAGCAGGAAATCCAGCGAGATAACGATATTTGGCTCGTCGTCGACGATCAGGACGCGTGTGCTCATGGGTTTGACTCAACCTGAAGGGCAGGCAGTTGAAAGCAAAGGGTAGCACCTTTTCCCGCACCCCTCTCGGCCCAGATCCGGCCACCGAAGTTCTCCACGATTTGCCGGCTGATGGGGAGTCCGAGTCCAGTGCCGATGGGCTTTTCCCCACCGCTGGCCGACTGGCGAAACTTCTCGAAGATCAGATCCAGGTCGGGCTCGGGGATGCCAGGACCGTTGTCCGACACACACACGCGAAGGCCCCCGTCGGCGGGTCTGAGCTGTACCGACACCCGCCCGCTCCCCAGCGGTGTGAACTTGGCCGCGTTCGAGAGCAGGTTGACCAAGACCTGCACGAGCCGATCCCGGTCCGCCCACACCAGGGCCGGTGCGGCACCGCGGTCGACCCCTTCGACATCCAGGTCCAAGACGACCGACGCACCGCGCTCCTCGAGCAACTGGCTCGTGGCAGCCACCGCCTGCTCGATCACCTCGCGAAGGTCCACCCGCTCCGTGCGCCAGTCAGCGTGACCGGACTCGATCTTGGCCAGATCCAGCACCTGATTAACCAGGCGCGAGAGCCGCTCGGTCTCGCTGACAAGGATACCCAGGAAGCGCTTGCGCTCGCCAAGCTCGATGTCCGGATCGTCGTGAAGGATCTCCGAGAAGGCACGAATGGATGCCAAAGGAGTACGCAGCTCGTGGGTGACCGAGGACATGAAATCGTCCTTGAGCCGGTCCAGCTCCTGGAGCCGCGCGTTCGCCGCCCGCAGCTCCGCACTCGCCGCTTCCAGCTCCCGGGACTTCTGCTCCAGCTCATGGCTGTAGGCACGGATCTGCGACGCCTCGTCGAGGATATTCAGCACCTCGTCCAGACCCAGGGGCTCCTCGGCCGTCACGGAGGCGACCATCGCCCGCGCTGAAGCCCCGCCAATGGCCCCGGACAGCAGGGTCTCGGCAAAGTCGACTGTTCGGGCATCTGCCGGCAGGTCCTCGGGACTCGCCACGCCCCGGTAGCTGGCGAACCCCTCGAAGCTCCGGCGGGTGCGCTCTGCCCCAAGGAACCGCTCCGCAAGCTGCATCAGCTCCGCGACCTCCGCGCTGCCCCGCCAAATGCGGAGCCCAGGGCGCCGCCCATGCTTGAACGCATCGACATAGGCGCTCGCCTGGGCCGCCTCCGCCGCGTTGGGCGAGCGCAGCGACGACACCAGCAGAAAGGCGCCGACATTGGCGCTCAGGCTCCAGAAGAGGCAATGGACGACGTCGTTCCAACCTTCGAGCCCGAAGAGGGCCTGAGGCTTTAATAGATCGATACCGAAGATCCCGGTTTGGATAAAGGCGGGCGGCAGCCAGCCCGAGAGTGCGAAGGACGGGAGCAGCAGGGTATAAAGCCAGACGATGAAGCCTGCCGTCAGCCCGGCCAGCGCACCCTCCCGGGTCCCGCCGCGCCAATAGAGTGCCGCGATCACCGCGGGGGCGAATTGCGCAACGGCCGCGAAGCTGATGAGTCCGATGGACACCAGGGCGTAGGCCTCCCCGGCCAACCGGTAATAGAGATAGCCCAGCAGCAAGATGGCGACAATGGCAAGCCGGCGTATAGCAAGCAGCAGCCACCCCATACCCGCCCCAGCCCCACGGCTCAGGCGCCGCAGCATCAAGGGCAGGACCAGATCGTTGCTCACCATGGTGGAGAGGGCGATGGTCTCGACGATCACCATACCGGTTGCCGCCGAAAGTCCGCCGATGAAGACCGCCAAGGCCAGCCATGGCTCCCGGAACGCCATGGGCAGCGTCAGCACGAAGGTGTCCGGATCCACATGCCCGTCCGGGAAGGCCAACAACCCGGCCATCGCGATCGGGATGACGAATAGATTGATCAGCAGGAGGTAGAGCGGGAATAGCCAGATGGCGCGGCGGATTTGGCGCTCGTCGCTGTTCTCCACCACCGCGACCTGGAATTGTCGGGGCAGGAGCATGACCGCCAGTCCCGCGAGCAGCGAGATCGCAAACCAGTTGGTCGGCGAGCCGATGCTAGGGTCCAGAAGCGGGGCCACCCGGGGATCTCCCGCCGCCAGCGGCAGGCTCGGGGCTCCAAACGACCCGCCGAGGCCCATCAGCCCCAGGGTGACCCAGACCCCCACAGCCAGAAAGGCCAGGAGCTTCACGATCGACTCCAGCGCCACGGCCGCCACCATCCCCTCGTGGCGCTCGCTCGCGTCCAGATGCCTGGTACCGAACAAGATGGTAAATGCGGCCAACAGCATGGCCACGATGAATGCCGTATCCAGCCAGAACGGCAGATCGAGCGGCTGGGGCATGCGCACCGCAGGATAGTTACGAAGGATCGTATAGCTCCAGGAGATCGCCTTGAGCTGGAGCGCGATATAGGGAATCACGCCCACCACCGCAATCACCGTGACGAGACCCCCGAGCAGCTGGCTCATTCCATAGCGGGAGGCGATGAAATCCGCTATCGACGTAATGCGCTGGGCCTTGCTCACCCGCACCATCTTCACCAGCAGGGAGCCCCACAGCAGCGCCATCAGGGTCGGACCCAAATAGATGGTCAGGAATCCGAGCCCGCTCTCGGTCGCCCGTCCTACGCTTCCATAGAAGGTCCAGGCGGTGCAATAAACCGCTAGGGAGAGGGCGTAGACGGTCGGATGCCCGATGACCGAGCGGCCCTGGTCGGCCCGACGGTCCGCCCAATAGGCGACCGCAAACAGGCTGCCCAAATAGGCGCAGGCCACTCCGACGATCAGCGGACCGGTGATCGGGGACTCGGGTATCACAGGCCGGTCGCCGGAGACGATCCGCTGCTCAATCCCGGCCCCGGGAGGCGATCCAGGCGGCCGCCCCGATCACCAGCGCCCAAACCCCGTAAAGATAGACATACAGCGCCGGCAGACCCCCAAGCTCCGATGTGGCCTCGAAGCGCCCAAGGAGCGGCGAGTAAAAGGCAAGCAGGGCGAGCAGAAACAAGGCAAGGAGGCGCTGGCGCAACAGATCGGCTCGGGGCATGGCACGGGTCTGGGTCGAGGACAGTGAAGCCCATTATAGGGCGCCACAGCCCGGGCGTTCAGGCCCCGCCGGAGCCGCGCCGCGAGCCGGAATTTTATTTCCGCGACTGGAGCAACAGCTATTCGGTGAATTTCCCGCCGGAACCGGGGACAACCTACACCATCACGATCGCGCCTGGTTCAGAAGACCCGTATGGCAACGTCATTACTGAACCTTATTCGTTCAGCTATACCACGCGGGATTATGGCTCCGATATGCAGCTTCGCGTACCGGGAACAGTGGGTTTTTACAATGCCTATCGCAAGCCCACGCAGTTATTCCTGACGCACCTCAACGTCAGCGAAATCAATCTGGAGTTATACCGCCTTCAGGTCGATAGATTTGTGAACAGGCTGGCGGGCGACGACCTTTATAGCTCACCGGGTATGA
>JBGSOR010000031.1:0-2128 GCA_041738985.1 Chromatiaceae bacterium
CCGATGCTGCTGCCCGCACCGCGGAGGCCGTCCGGGCGGGCGGGACCGTCTTTATCTGCGGCAACGGCGGCAGCGCGGGCGAGGCGACCCACTTGAGCGGCGAGCTGATCGGCCCCTTCCTGAACAAGACACGCCCGCCGATCCGGGCCGTAGCCCTTGGATTCGACACCAGCGCCGCCAGCGCGGTGGCCAACGATTTCTCCTTCGCCGAGGTCTTCGCCAGGCAGCTCGCTGCCCTCGCCCGGCCGGGAGACGTGCTCTGGGCGCTCTCCACCAGCGGGCGATCTCCCAACATCCTACGCGCCCTGGAGACCGCTGCCCAGTGCGGTGTCCTGCGCGTCCTGATCACCGGCGAGCGGGGCCGGGAGCTGGCCGAGATCGCAGATATCGTCCTCGCCGTCCCCTCAGGCGAGACCCCGCGCATCCAGGAGGTCCACCTCATGCTCGGCCATTTTCTGTGCGAGGCCGTGGAGTCGATGGCGGGCTGATCGGGACCCCGGCCGGCGAGGGCTGGATCGGGAACCTGGAGCTGGCCGTCGCGCGAGCGGATACCCGGCGCCGGCCCATGATCGCAACGACAGCTGGTCCTTCAACGCTGAGCTCCTCCCCTCGTCTTGGCCCTCCTTGTCGCTACCGCTACCGCCGTCCCGACGGGTGGGGGATCGGCGTGCCCGAATCCACCGCCATCCCCTTCAGTCGATACAGGGCCTCCAGCGCCGCCCTGGGGCTGAGCTGGTCGGGGTCCATGCCCCGGAGGGCCTCGCAGACGGGGTGCTCAAAGGCATCCTCTGGGGACGGCAACGGGGTAGGCTCGGGCAGGAACAGGGAGAGCTGCACCGCCCCTTGATCGGCATGACGGCGGGCAGCGTCCTCCAGCTCCCTCAGCCGTCCGCGCGCCCGCGCGAGGACCTCGGGCGGCACCCCGGCGAGCGCGGCCACTGCGAGTCCGTAGCTCTGGTTGGCGGGGCCTTCGCGCAGGGCGTGCATGAAGACGATGTTGGAGCCGTGCTCCACGGCGTCCAGGTGGACATTGGCGATGCCAGGGTGCTCGTCGGGGAGCGTGGTCAGCTCGAAGTAGTGGGTCGCAAAGAGGGCGAAGGCACGGATGCGTGTGGCCAGCTCCACGGCGCAGGACCAGGCGAGCGAGAGTCCGTCGAAGGTGCTGGTCCCGCGGCCCACCTCGTCCATCAGGATCAGACTGCGGTCGGTGGCGTTGTTGAGGATGTTGGCCGTCTCTTCCATCTCCACCATGAAGGTGGAGCGTCCTCCCGCCAGGTCGTCCGAGGCGCCGATGCGGGAAAAGATGCGGTCGACGGGCCCGACCAGGGCGCGGCGGGCCGGGACGAAGCTTCCGGCATGGGCAAGCAGCACGATGAGGGCGCACTGGCGCATGTAGGTGGACTTGCCGCCCATGTTGGGCCCGGTAATGACGAGCATCCGGCGCCGGCCGTCGAGTCTGAGCCCGTTGGCCACGAAGGGTCCGTCGATGGCCCGCTCCACCACCGGGTGGCGGCCGTCCTGGATCTCGATCTCGCCCTCGTCCGTGAGCTCGGGGCGGCACCAGTCCAGGGCCTCGGCGCGCAGGGCCAGGTTGGTCAGGCAGTCCAGCTCGGCGATGGCGGAGGCGGTTGCCTGGAGTGGGGCGAGGGACTCCTCCAGGGTCGCAAGCAGTGCCTCGTAGAGGGCCTTCTCCCGGGCCAGGGCGCGCTCCCGGCTGCCCAGTACCTCGTCCTCGAAGCGCTTGAGCTCGGGGGTAATGTAACGCTCGGCGCCCTTGAGGGTCTGGCGGCGCACATAGTCCGCCGGCACCTGATCTGCGCGCGCCCGTCCCAGCTCGATGTAATAGCCGTGGACGCGGTTATAGCCGACCTTGAGTGTGGGAATCCCGGTACGCTCGCGCTCCCGGGACTCCAGGTCCAGCAGGAAGCCGTCGGCGCTGACGGAGAGGTTGCGGAGCTGGTCCAGCTCGGCGTCGTAGCCGGGGGCCAGGACCCCGCCGTCCCGGATCAGGACCGGGGGCTGCTCGACCACCGCCCTCCGCAGGAGGTCCAGGGTCTCCGGGTGCTCGCCGATGGCGTCGCGCAGCCGGGCGAGGCGCGGGTCCTCCACCGCCTGCTGCATGCCTGCA
>JBGSOR010000032.1:0-1890 GCA_041738985.1 Chromatiaceae bacterium
GGCGACCGGAGAGGCAGCGCCCAGCCGCTGTAGGCTGCCCAGGGTACGGCGGTCGATGAGGGCGACCGGTACCGGGCCGGGGATCTCAGCCGCCTGCCGGTCGTCCGAGTCGTCCACCCGGTCGAGCACGGCGAGCAGGCCACCGCCCGCGCCGAGGATCCGCTCGATACGCGGGCCGAAGGCGTTCTGCACCGCCAGGATGGCAAGGCGGATCTCTTCTTCCGCTTCGCCCGGAACCGCCTCCGGGATCGGCTCGGGCTGGGCACGCGGGCCCGCCTCCGAGGTCTCGGTCGGCTCGTCGAGGCCCTCTGCCGCGATGTCCGGTACCAGCCCCTCCAGCCCGAGTACTGCTCCGGGCGTCGACTCGGCTGTTGGCGGCTCGCCCGCCTCTTCGCCGGCTCTTTGGGATGGGATTGGGGGCAGCTCGGCCAAGTCCTGGGCAAGGATCTCCACCAGCTTGCGGGAGACCCCCACGACGTCCTCGGTGGCGTCCGGGTCCACCACGTTGTCGAACAGATTACGCTTGCCCTGGACCAGCTCCAGCACTCGCCCCTCGTAGGAGTCCGCGGCCACCAGGAGCAGGATCTGCACCCGCTCCTGCTGGCCGAGCCGATGGACGCGGGCGATCCGCTGATCCAGCACCGCCGGGTTCCAGGGGATGTCCAGGTTGATCAGGACCGAGGCGGCCTGGAGGTTGAGTCCGACCCCGCCGGAGTCCGTCGAGATAAAGACCTGAATCGCCGGGTCCTCGCGGAAGCGGTCGATCAGGGCCCCGCGCTTGTCCGTGGGCACACCCCCGTGGAGTCGCACGCAGCCGAGTCCCATGGCCCGTACCCGCTCCTCCACCATCCGGGTCATCTGCTCCCACTGGGAAAAGACCACGGCCTTGAGACCGGACTGGAGGCACAGATCGTCCAGGAGTCCCGCCAGCTCGTCGAGCTTGGGAGACCCCTGGGTGACCTTGTCCACCAGACCCGCGGCATTGCAGGCCATACGGGCCTGTTGGAGCGCGGCCAGCAGCCGGTGCTGCTCCACCGGCGTCAGGGGCCGGCGCTTGGCGATGGCGGCGTACTGGGCGGCGGCCATCAGCCCGGAGTCGTGCAAGCCCTGCTGCTGGGTGGAGAGCGGCACGTCCAGGCGGCTCTCGATGCGCTCCGGGAGCTGGTCGCGCACCAGTGCCCGATCGCGCCGGAGCATCGCCGGGGCGAGACGCCGCCGCAGCTCGGAGAGGTTCCGATAGCCCAGCACCTTGCCGCGCTCGTCCGTGATATGAAACTCGGCCAGGTAGCGCCAGAGGGGGCCGAGCACCGCGGGGTCGACCACCTGCATCAGGCTGTACAGGTCCTCGAGCCGATTCTCCAGCGGCGTGCCGCTGAGCACGAAGGCATGCCGAGCGGCGATGCGCTTGACCGCCGCGGCGATCTTGGTGCGCCAGTTCTTGATGCGCTGGGCCTCGTCCAGGATGAGGAGATCCGGGCACAGGGACTCGTTGATGACGGCTGCGTCGCGCATCACCAGCTCGTAATTGACGATGCAGAACCCGGCGCCGCTCCGGTACTGGACCGACCGCCCTGCGGCCGGACCTCGGATAACCCGAGCGTCCCGGCCGGTGAAGCGGCGGATCTCCCGCGCCCACTGCTGCTTAAGCGAGGCCGGGCAGACGACCAGGATGCGCTCCGCCTCCCCCTGGTGGACCATCCAGGCGGCCGCGGCGATCGCCTGGAGTGTCTTGCCCAGGCCCATATCGTCGGCCAACAGGGCGCGCCCCCGGGCGACGAGGAAGGCGACGCCGTCGACCTGATAGGGATAGAGCCTGGCCTCGACCCCGGGCAGGCGTCCGCCGGAGGCGCGGATGCGCTCCCCGATCTCCCGCGCCCGCAGGCGCTGGGC
>JBGSOR010000044.1:0-3340 GCA_041738985.1 Chromatiaceae bacterium
GCCCAGCGCCATCATCGGCAGCAACCGGCGCGCCTCGACCCAGCGCGGGGCCGGACCGGCGCCGGTGGCCAGGAGGTCGATCAGGCTATCCGTCCTCACGCGCCGCCACCCACCACTTCACTCGTCTTCATGCCTTCCTCACCAGCTCGGCGAGCCGCTTCAGGCCCCGGTGGACCTGCACCTTGAGGGCCGAGGCCGACACGCCGGTTCGTTCCGATGCCTCCGCTACCGACAGGCCCTCCAGCTTGGTCAGGGCGATGGCCTGCCGTTGGGCCCCCGGGAGACCACCCAGCAGGGTCTCCAGGTCGCGCCGCACCGGGAGCTCCTCCCAGACGGCCGGTTGATCGCCCTCCGCCAGCTCGTCCAGGGGGTCGTGCAGGGCCTCGCGACGACCCCGGCGCCGCCAGAGATCGATCAGCTTGTGGCGGGCGATGGCCAGCACCCAGCGGCTGACCGACACCTCCGGATCATGGGTCCCGCGCTGCAGATGGATCGCCAGAAGGGTCTCCTGCACCAGGTCCTCCACGTCGTCCGGGATGGACTGCATCCGCCGCCGCAGGAAGGTCCGCAGCCGAGCGGCGATGCGCCGGAGTGACTCCCGATAGGCGTCCTCGTCCCCCGCCTGGGCCCGGGCCCAGAGGGGCGCGATCCCCGCCTCGAAGTCGTCGGCTGGCGGCTCCGGCGTCATCGTTCATTCATGGAGTCGTTGGACGGGCATCAAAGGTTACGGGTACTGGGAGCCAGAGCCGCGGTCATTTTTTTTTCGCGCCCACTGTAACCGAGGGCCCAGCGCCGGCGACTGGACAAGCGAGGGTACTCGGCGCCCCGAGCCCAAGGCCCTCCGGTCGGCGGTGTCGCCGGCCGAGTCGCTTCCCAATCAACGCCATCGGAGAGATCCCAATGACCCAGTCCCGTGCCGTCCAGACCACCGCCGCCGCTCTCGCCCTGGCCCTGGGCGCCGCCCTGACCCTGGCCAACACCGCCGTCGCCGCCGAGGGGGCGCAGAAGGAGAAGTGCTACGGCATCGCACTGAAAGGCAAGAACGACTGCGCCGCCGGTCCGGGGACCACCTGTGCCGGCACCTCCAAGGTGGACTACCAGGGTAACGCCTGGAAGTACGTCCCCGCCGGCACCTGCGAAAAGACCGTCTCCCCCAGCTCTCCCACGGGCCACGGCCAGCTCGCCGAGTTCAAAGGGAAGTAAAGGGCTTCACCCCACCGCGCCCTCCGGAGGAGCCGCCATGCTGACCCCAGCCGAGCACCCCGTCGCCGTCGGCATCGGGCTCAAGCCTCGACACGTCCGGCAGATCCTCACGGAGGGCGCCCAGCTCGATTTCTTCGAGGTCCACGCCGAGAACTACATGGTCCCCGGCGGGCCCTATCTCCGTCACCTGGGACAGATCCGGGAGCGCTTCGCCCTCTCGATCCACGGGGTGGGGCTCTCCATCGGCGGCGCCGGACCCTTGGACCCCACACATCTGGACCGGCTCGATCGGCTGCTGCGGCGCTTCGAGCCCCAATGGTTCTCGGAGCACCTCGCCTGGTCCAGCCACGGCGGGGCATTCTACAACGACCTCCTGCCGGTCCCGTACGACCGGAGCAGCCTCACGCGGGTCTGCGACCATATCGATCAGGTCCAGGAACGGCTGGGGCGTCGCCTGCTACTCGAGAACCCCAGCACCTACCTTGAATTTGCCGCCTCGACCCTGGACGAGGGGAGCTTCCTGGCGCAGGTGGTACGCCGCACTGGCTGCGGCCTGCTGCTGGATGTGAACAACGCCTATGTGAGCGCCGTCAACCACGGGCATGACCCCTGGGACCTGATCGCCGCCCTGCCTCGCTCGGCCGTCGGCGAGATCCACCTGGCGGGCTTCGCCGAGGATCGAGATGGGGCCGGCGACCGGCTCCTCATCGACACCCACGGGGCGCCCGTGGCGGAGGCAGTCTGGGAGCTCTACCGGCGCACCCTGGCCCACCTGGGCCCCCGGCCAACCCTGATCGAGCGCGATCAGGCGATCCCGCCTCTGGAGACGCTGGTGGCGGAGGCCACCAAGGCCCGCTCGGACCTGGAGGCTGCGGCCTTCGGCGCCCGGGAGGCGGCATGAGCGTCCCAGCCGACGATCTCGGGGCCTTCGCCGCCGCCCTGCTGGACCCCGAGCGGCCGCCACCACCGGGCCTCGCGACCTGGAACGGCTCGGACCCAGCGCTGCGTTTCGCCGTCTACCGCAACAACGTGGCCGTCTCCCTGGTGGAGGCCCTGGCCGACACCTTCCCGGTCACCCGGGAGCTGGTGGGGGCCCCGTTCTTTGAGGCCATGGCACGCGGCTTCATTACCACCGGGCCGCCCCGCTCGGCGATGCTGACCGAGTACGGCGACGCCTTCCCGGAATTCATCGCCGACTTCGCGCCGGCGGCCTGCCTGCCCTATCTCCCCGATCTGGCCTGGCTGGAGCGGAGGCGGGTGCAGGCCTACCACGCGGCCGACGTCGAGGTCCTGGGCGGGGCCGACCTTGCCGTTCATCTCGCGACCCCGGACCGGCTCCCCGGGACCCGCCTGACCCTGCACCCGTCCCTGGCGGTCATCGCGTCCCGGCACGCCATCTGCTCGCTCTGGGCGGCCCATCAGGGCGAGGGCCAGATCGAGTCGGTGGACCCGACGCGTCCGGAGTCCGCCCTCATCCTGCGGCAGGGCGACCAGGTCCTGGTGCTGCCCATCCCCGAGGCTGCCGCCGCCTTCATTGCCGGCCTGGCCGCGTCGGCGCCCTTGGGGGAGTCGGCCGCTGCCGCCACCGACCGGGACCCGAGCTTCGACCTCGCCCAGGCCCTGGCCCTTCTCATCCGTCAGGGCGGCATCGCCGCCTGGCATGCACCCAGAGACCCTCACCCATGAACACCCAAGCCAAGGTCCTCGACACCCGCCCCGCCACCGACGCATCAGGGCCCCCCGCCTGGCTCGCCGCTGCCAACCGCGCCCTGACCCGCATCCCCGAGGACCTGATCGCCCTCCTCGGTCGGTTCTCCATCGCCGCCGTCTTCTGGAAGTCCGGCCAGACTAAGGTGGAGGGGTTCACTGTGGACCTGGTGGACGGCACTATCGAGCTCGGCTGGCCGCGGCTCTCGGACTCGGCGGTGGTGCTCTTCGCGGAGGAGTACCGTCTGCCCCTGCTGCCGCCCGAGCTCGGCGCGACGCTGGCGGCCCTCGGCGAGCACCTGCTGCCGGTGCTGATCCTGCTGGGGCTCGGGACCCGTTTCGCGGCCCTGGGTCTACTCCTCATGACGGCGGTGATCCAGCTCCTGGTCTACCCCGGGGCCTATCCCACCCATGGGGTCTGGGCGGCGGT
>JBGSOR010000056.1:0-10765 GCA_041738985.1 Chromatiaceae bacterium
GCCGCTCGATGCCTGGCGCGGCGACCCCGAGCTGCGCGCTGTCTTCCTGTCGCGGCACCCCGATCAATGGCGCACCAAGGAGCGAGACCTCCTGGGCCGCCTGCCCGGGGCCTTGAGCGTTAACCTCGTTCCGGCGGAGAAGACCAGCTCGCCGGCGGGCGTCCCCTCGATGAGCTATGCGGGTCTCGATCTGGCCCGCCGGGCGGCTCAGGAGCGAGCGGTGACCCTGATCGAGGTCCACAAGCTCGGCAAGGAGGACGTGCATCTGGCGGTCGCCGTACCGGTGCTCGCCCAGACGGGCGACCAGCCGGTCGGTGTAGTGCACGTGGCCTTACCCATGTCCCTGCTGCCGAACCCCGCCGGGGTCGTGGGGGAGCGCGGCGTCGTGCTCTATCAACAGGTCGTTGGGAACGAGGTCGCGACCCTGGTTTGGGGTGCGGACGAGCCCCCGAAGGGCCCCGACTATGCGGAGCCGATCCCCGGTAGCCGACTGCAAGTGGCCGGGTGGCTTCGGCAACCGGGACACTTGGACCCCTGGCTCGTCGGGGCGGTCGCCGGGACCTACCTTGTCGTCCTGGTCCTTGTCGGACTCTCCTTATGGCTCGGCTTCGGCTCCCTGCGGCGCGCGGTCCTCTCGGATCTCAAGGGGCTGATCGCCGTGGTGGATGACGCGGTGCATCGCCGCCCCGTGCGCGCGGTCGAGATGCAAGTCGTCGAGTCGCGCAGGGCGCAGCAGGAGATCGTGACGCTGTTGAGCCGCCGCCAGCCGAGCGAGACCCCAGTGCGTCGCGCCGCCGAGTCCGCGGAACCGGAGCAACCGGCTTCGGCCTCGGGTCCTGCGGGCGACGGACTGGGCTCAACGCCGCGGCTAAGCGAATCCAGCACCGAGGCCGAGGAGGTGGACCTGCTGGGTGCGTTCGACCCCTATGCCGACGTCGAGTCCTGGCTGTTGCAGATGTCCGAAGGCTTGGAGCGCAGCTCGTCGGAGGCCGACGAGGCCACCGAGGCGCCCCCGCCGGCCCGAGGCACTCCCGTGTCGAGTGTCCCGGACGAGGTCTTCGGGACCTACGACATCCGCGGCATTGCCGGGCGCCAGTTGAGCACGGAGGCCATGTACTCCATCGGTCGCGCGCTCGGCAGCGAGGCCATCGTCCGGGGCGATCGCGCGGTCGCGGTGGGACGGGACTGCCGTGCATCGAGTCCGGCCCTGAGTGCGGCGCTGGTCGAGGGCATCCGGGGGGCGGGCGTGGATGCAGTGGACCTGGGCGTGGTCCCGACCCCCCTGGTCTACTTCGCCTGTTGCCATCCGGATCCCTTGGCGGGGGCCATGGTGACGGCCAGTCACAACCCGCCTCAGTACAACGGGGTCAAAATGGCCTTCCGCGGCATCTCCGCGGACTCCGATGCGGTCCAGCTCTTGCGTAAACGCATTCGGGCGGGGAATCTCTCGTCGGGCAGCGGCGCCTATCGCTGTCAGGACGTTATTGCCCCTTATTTGACCTATGTGGAGCGGGATGTCGCCCTGGCGCGAAGCCTCAAGGTGGCCTTGGACTGCGGTGGCGCGACCGCCTCCGTCGTGGCCCCGAGTCTCTTCCGGGCACTCGGCTGCGACCTGATCGAGCTCAACTGCGACATGGACGCGCACATGGGCGCGCAACAGATCGATCCGTCTCAACCGGAGGATATGCGCGACCTCGGGCAGCTGGTCCGCAGCCAGGGGGCGGACATCGGGTTGGCCTTCGACATGGACGGGGATCGCCTGGGCGTTGTGGACTCCGAGGGGCAATTCGTCCCCGCCGACCGGGTGCTGATGCTGCTGGCGGCGGATGTGCTGACCCGCCACCCCGGCACCGACGTGGTCTACGACGTGAAGTGCAGCCGCCATCTGACGGAGGAGATCCGCCGGGCTGGCGGACGTCCGGTCATGGTGGGCTCGGGCCATTCACCGCTGAAGGCCAAGGTGCGCGCGACCGGGGCGCTGATCGCTGGCGAGCTCTCCGGCCACATCGTCTTCACGGAGCGCTGGTTTGGGTTCGACGACGCCCTCTATGCAGGGGCGCGCCTCCTGGAGGTTCTGTCGCTCGACCCGCGGACCACCCACGAGGTCTTCGCCGCCCTGCCCGGGGGACTGGTCACCCCCGAGCTGTCCCTTCCCCTCCCCGAGGGGGAGCCCGCCCGACTGATGCGCACGGTCATGCAGCTCGCCGACCGGCTCGCGGGCGTGGAGGCGACCCGCGTCGACGGTTTGCGGGTGGAGCTTGAGCACGGCTGGGGACTGGCGCGCGCCTCCAATACCCTGTCCAAGCTCGTCTTTCGTTTCGAGGGCGACGACCAGGCGGCCCTGGACGAGATCCAGGCCCTATATCGTCGTCTGATGGACGAGGCGGCGCCGGGCCTCTCCCTGCCGTTTTGAGCCCGGTTGCGCGAGCGATTTTCAAGCCTAAGGGTATCCGCCATGTCATTGCCAAGCGAACGGGCCCAAACCACGGCCCATGTCCTGATCGAGGCACTCCCCTATATCCGTCGCTTCCGGGGTAAGACCGTCGTCATCAAGTACGGCGGCAACGCGATGGTGGATCAGCCCCTCAAACAGGGATTCGCACGCGACGTGGTCTTGATGAAGCTGGTGGGGATCAATCCGGTGGTCGTTCACGGCGGCGGCCCCCAGATCGGCTCCCTGCTCAAGCGTCTGGGCAAAGCCAGCGAGTTCGTTCAAGGAATGCGGGTGACCGACTCCGAAACCATGGACGTGGTGGAGATGGTCCTGGGCGGCCTGGTGAACAAAGAGATCGTCAACCTGATCAACCGCCATGGAGGCTCCGCGGTGGGGCTGACCGGCAAAGACGGGGACCTGATTCATGCCCGCAAGCTTCTGTTGCGCCGCGATGCCCCGGAGCTCAAAGAACCTGAGATCATCGACTTGGGGCATGTCGGCGAGGTGGAGAGCATCGACGCCTCGGTGGTCCACCTACTTATACAGGGAGATTTCATTCCGGTCATCGCCCCCATCGGGGTGGGCGACGACGGCCGCTCGTACAACATCAACGCGGATCTGGTGGCGGGCAAGGTTGCAGAGGTCCTGAAGGCCGAGAAGCTCCTGCTCCTGACCAACACCCAGGGCTTGTTGGACGCGGACGGCCAGCTGATCCCCGAGCTGGACGTGGGGCGGGTCCAGGAGCTGATCCGTTCGGGGGTGATTGCGGGCGGGATGCTCCCCAAGGTCCGGTGCGCGGTCGAGGCGGTCCAAGGCGGCGTGAGGACCGCCCACATCATCGACGGACAGGTCGAGCACGCGGTGATGTTGGATCTGTTCACCGACGAGGGTATCGGAACCCTCATCCGCAGCCGTTAGCGACCTGCCTCAACGACGCGGCTCGGCCGATGCCGCGCCGCTTCGGTCCGGCATGGCCGGCCGCTCGGCACCGGGCGGCCCGGGCGTGGCCGACGGCGCTGGCCGCGTTCGAGCGTTCGTTGCTTCACCCGCCTCTCCGGATGGCCTCTCCACCGCCTCGCGGAAGCCGTCGAGGACCCTCTGCGCCCGCTCGCCTTTGCAGGATGTATCCGAGATCGACAGGTTCTTACATTGGAGGTCCAGAAAGATCGACACCGATTGGATGTCTTTTTCCTGGATGCGCGACAGGGTGAGGCTGAGATCCTCCTGGGTTTGCGGGGGGGCGGTGATCACGATGTTGGGCCCCGAGGTTCGCACCGCGGTTGTGGTGTGGGCGCGCGCATAGGCGACTGCGCGGACCCAGAAGCGATCGCACTCCGCGGGGTCCCTGCAGCGGACCAAGTTGGGCAGGAACGGACGGCTCGACACCTTAGGCGTCTCCACCGTATCCGCGGGAATATCCCTAAGCTGCTGGAACCGTTTGAGATCTCGGTCGAACGCCTGGCGGACTTGGTTCTTTTCCTGCTCGCGCGCAACGATCGTGGCATAGACGTCGCGGATGGCGCGCTCGGTCTTGTCGATGCTGTCCACCAGGTGCTGAGGGACCGGCTTGCCCGCGCGCTCCATGTCGGCCGCGGCGGTCAGAAGCTTCTGGATCGACTCCTGGTGACGCCGGATATTGCTACGGGCGACCTGGATGACCACTTCGATGGCGTCGATGTTTCCTTCGCGCGCCATGATGAGGTCATCCACCGAGCGAAAGGTCCGCAGCAGCACCTGATCCGCGGCTTCTTGCTGTTGTCTCAATCGAGCCTGCTCGACGCGCAGCCGCTCCAACTCGCGCTGGCGCTCGATTTCCTCGATAGTCAGAGCGGGTGGAACTGTCTTTAAAGGGATTCCCTGAACATTGAGGTCCGTATGGCCACGGTCGAGCTCGCTCGGCGGTATCTGGTCCCCGTAATGGACCACCCCGTTCTCGTCCACCCATTTCTTGAATCTCGCGTCACCCGCCGCAACGGCCTCGACGGAACCTGCCGCGATGCTGGCCAGCAAGAGGCCCGCGATGGCTAGCCGCTGCTGGCAAACCCCTTTAAGTTTTGTGTTAGCCACTCCTATCGCCCCTCGTGGCCTCGGTTGGGTCGCCCATGTACACCTTTCCACCCAGTCGTTGCGACGCCCAAAGAAACACGGCTCCCGGATTCAGACACCATGACGTGCACGGTGCTCGCGCAACGCCGCGAGTGCCGCGTCGTCCTGAGGCCGCGACTCAAGGAACGCAATCAGGTCGTCCAAGCACAGGATGCTGACGACCGGAAGTCCGAGCAGCGCGCGCGTCTCTTCCACAGCGGAGCGCTCGCCGGCTCCCCGCTCCTGGCGGTCCAGGGCGATGACCACGCCGACGGGCTCCGCCCCCGCCGCGCGGATGATCGCCACCGATTCGCGAACCGAGGTTCCCGCGGTGATTACGTCGTCGACGATCAGGATCCGCCCGGCGAGGGGACGACCGACGATCAGGCCGCCCTCTCCGTGATCCTTGGCCTCCTTGCGGTTAAAGGCGTAGGGGAGATCGCGACCGTGGTCCCGGGCCAGCGCGATGCTGGTCGCCGCGGCCAGCGCAATTCCCTTGTAAGCCGGACCGTATAGGCAGTCGAAACGGATGCCGCAATCCACGATTCGCTGAGCATAGGCACGGGCAAGGCGGTCGAGCCGCGCACCCGTATCGAAGAGTCCCGCGTTGAAGAAGTAGGGGCTTAGTCGGCCGGACTTGAGCGTAAACTCCCCGAACCGAAGGACGCCGATCTCCAAGGCAAACGACAGGAGCTCGCGCCGATAGTCTTGCATCGCAGAGGAGCCTTGTAGCAAAAAGGTTTCGACCATGATACTCGCACACTTCGACAACAACGGGGAACCGACTCTTCCTGGAGTAGGCACCGCAGGCTCGACGGCGGCTTCGCACAACCGGGCAGCGCAGGTCCTAGACAGGGGGCGGGATCCTAGACCCGACCCGCCAAGCCATTCCGCCGACCGCCGGCATCCGGTGCGGGCTTGAGCTTGATCGGAGTTTACTTCACCGCCTTCGCGGTCGGTCTGTTGGGCGGGGTCCATTGCCTTGCGATGTGCGGCGGCCTGGTGGGGACCCTGACTTTGGGTCTCGACCCGACCCTGCGCCGCCACCCCCTGCGGATGCTCCCCTTACAGCTCGGATACAACATGGGTCGCATCGGCGGCTATGTGGGGGCGGGCGCGGTCGCAGGGGGGCTGGGCGCGGTCCTGCTGGAGCTCGATGCGCTCCATATCGCCCAGCGCGCGCTCTACGGCCTGGCAGGTGCGACCATGATCCTGCTCGGACTGTATCTGGGGGGTTGGTGGCGGATCCTGGGTCGCCTCGAGCGCCTCGGGTTGGGACTGTGGCGACGCGTCCAGCCGCTAGCTCGCCGTTGGCTGCCCGTGCGCCGCATCGGCCAGGCGGTCGCCGTCGGCTTCTTTTGGGCCTGGGTCCCCTGCGGCCTAGTCTATAGCGTCCTCATCGCGGCCGTGTCCACCGGAAGCCCCACCGACGGGGCACTGACCATGCTGGCCTTCGGCGCCGGCACCTTGCCCAATCTGCTGGGGATGGGGCTCTTGGCCGGGGCCGCCGCCCGCCTGGCCGAGCGCGACTGGGTCCGTCGGGCGGCCGGGGCCATCGTGGTCGGATTCGGCGTCCATGCCCTCGTGCAGCTCTCGAGCTGACCGTGTGGCACCCTAGTCGACGAAGAAATCCTGGCTCATCCGGACGGTCTGGACCTCGGCAGCCCCTGCCGGTCTGACCCGGATCTCGAAGTCCAGGCTGGCGGACCCCTTGAGCAGGTACTCCCCCATGTAGGAGATTGCCTCGCCATCCCTGATCTCTCGCATCGGGATCGGGCCCTTGTGGTCGTCGGGTTTGACGATCTCCGCCTCGACCAGGGCGGGTCCCGAGGTCCCCGCGGTCGCGGGATGCTCTCGAACCACGGTCACGTTCAGGATCCCCCGATGCTGACTGCGCACGAACCCGATGCGTTGGGCGATTTCGGGGCTCAGGGTGCTTGCGGAAAAGGCATTGGTGTAGATGGTGAAGTCGCCCGCTTTGGTGCCGTCGGCAACCAGCGGGGCGACAGCGAATGCGCCGGCAAGGGCCAATGCCGCCAGGGCTAGGTATCTGTACATAGGAGCTGCCTCTTTCGGACGGACTAGGAGTGCGGGTGTCCGGCAAACGCGACCCTTGGGGAGGTCAGCCCGAAACCAGGCGCGGCCTCTGGGGGGCCTCCTGCTCGGTCAAAGGGTCGTACTGCAGGGCATTGTGTATGTTGCGCAGTGCCGTCAACTCCTGGGCGAAGCCCACGTACTGGGTCTGAATCTCGTCGATGCGATTTTGCAGGGCTTCCTTGGATCGACCGATGCGCTGCAGGTTCTCCAAGCGCTTTTCCATCATTGACTTATGCTCTTGGATTTCCTCCGCCAAGGGTTGTAGCGTGTCCCGAATCCATCCGTCGTAGGCCATGCGCAGCTGGTCGAAAAGTACCTCGGCGCGACTCACCATCCGCTGGCTGAAGCGTCGAACGACCATGCCCTGGCTGGCGAAGATCACGCTGGGACTGTGCCGGAACGCCTCCACTTCTTGACGCAGAAGCTCAATCTCCACCCGGTACTTCATGGGTAGGAAGACCTTGGGCGGGGCCAGATCGAGCTCGAAATCCTCGCGGAAGATCTGGTAGGTCTCACGCACCAGCTTGCGGATGCGCTCGCTCTCGGTAGCCACCGTCTGCATAGTGCGACGAAGCTCGTCGAACAGCCCCTTCATCGCGCGATTGAGTCCCACGGTCGTCCAGCTGTGAGCGAGATCCTGTTGGGCGCGCTCGATAAACGACTGGATATGCTCAGGCTCTAGGATTTGGCGACACGGGCGGGTCTGGACCAGAAGCTCCTCGCGGCTCTGCTGGAACTGCTGAACCCCCCGGAGATAGCGCTCTTGCTCACGGCGGGTCTGCTCCAAGAGCTGGGCGATCACGTCCTGGCTCTTGTCGCGAAGGTGCTCGAGCTCCTCCAACTGGGACTTGATCCGGGCGATGCGGGAGCCGATTCGCGCACGGTTCCGGTCCAGGACCTGGCCGACGGTCGCGTTGATCGCATCCATCTGCATCCGGTGCTTGGTCTCGACCATCCGCGTGGCGAGCTGTCGCTCCAGGGCGAGCACGCCGCTGCGCTCCAGCAAGGCGTCGTCACTGCGAATCTTGCCCACCAGGGCCTTTTGCGCCGATACCGGGAAGATCCTGTCGACTCCGATCCCCAGGGTCTCGGCCGCATCGTGGCGCAGGGTTGCGATCATGGGATCGATGGGCGCGGGATCGCGCAGGCTTCCCCAAAAAGTGTCCACTTTGTTCAGAGCAACGAGTGTGGCCCGTTGGCGTCCGCTCTGGAAGCCTTTGACGTAGTGCTGCCAAATCTCCAGGTCGCTACGCGTGACCCCGGCATCCGCGGCCAGTACGAAGAGCACTGCCTGGAACGAAGGCAGCATGGCCATCGCGAGCTCCGGCTCGGTGCCGAGGCCGTCGGCCCCCGGCGTGTCGAGGATGACAAGACCCTGCTTAAGTAAGGGGTGGGGGAAGCTGACGATGGCATGGCGCCATTTGGGGATCTCGATCCCTTCTCCCGCGGACTGGTCGTTGGCGGCGAGGACCCCGCTCGAGAGCCCCAGGCGTGTGGCCTCGGCAAGGGAGACCGTCTTCGTCTGAAGGATCTCCTTAAGCGTCCCGGTCATCTGCTCGGGGACCTGGACGTTGAGCGGATAGTGTACCCAGTGCATGGGGTTGGTCTTGAGCTCGGCGATGGGGGTCTCCTGCGCCCGGGTCTCGACCGGTAGGAGCCTCAAGTAAGCCTCGTTGCGCTCGTTGTCCCACAGCAGCTCCGTCGGGCACATGGTCGTGCGTCCGCCAGAGGTTGGAAGCAATCGTCCGCCGAGCTCCGAGAAGAAGATGGCGTTAATAAGCTCGGACTTGCCGCGGGACCGGTCGCCAACGAAGGCGATCGTCAGGCGATCTCGCTTGAGGGAGGCAAGTGCCTGGCGGATCTGCTCGCGCGCCCGTGGGGTAGCCCGCCGGTGCGTCTCGAGCCAGCTCTCGAGCTCTTCGATTGCGCGCTCGACCCTGGCCTTCCATTGCTGGTAACCATTCAGCCGCTGCTTTAGCGCCGTTGATTGCATGGCCTTGTGGCTCTGTGCTTTTCGAATGCTGCGTTCGGAATGCGCCTTAGTATAAGGCGGCGCCCTCCCGTTGCCAGGGTGTTCTTGGATCGCCGCGGCATCCAGTCAACCGACAGGGTGGGTGATCGGCATCGGAAAGCGACGCGGCGCACGAATCAGCACCCGCTTGCCCCGAGACTGGTCCCCCGCCAGGATCTCCACTTGGGACTGGGGCACCCCGAAGGCGTCCGCGACGAAGCGGCGGAGGGCCAGGTTGGCTTTGCCCTCTACTGGTGGGGCCTTGATGCGGACTCGTAGCCAATCCCCCTGCGCCTCGGAAAACTCGTCCCGGGGCGCCCGGGGCTGGACCCGCAGCCGGACCTCCAGATCGTTCCCGACCCAGCGGTACCAGCCGGGCTCGACGCCCATATCAGTGGAAGGGACTGCCGGTCAGCAGTTTCAGCGGCGGCACCAGGATCTTGCTCAGGAGCACGAGGGCGATCATCACCGCCAAGGGGGAGAGGTCCACGCCGCCGATCGGTCGGATCAGGCGCTGGGCGGGCCGCAGCAAGGGGTCGGTCAGCCGCTCCAGAAGGGCGACCCCCGGATTATAGGGGTTCGGATTGATCCAGCTCAGGATGACCCGGATCAAGATCGCGAACAGGAAGATGTCGATCGCCAGCTCGAGCAGGGCCGGGACCGCCCAGAGCAGTGCGCCGATCGGAAAGACGCTGTAACCCAGCAGCAGGGCAAGCAGGGCGAGCTCCAAGGATTCCAAGATCCAGGCCAGCGCCAGAGAGGCGGTGTCCAGCCCGCCGTAACCCGGGATGATCTTGCGCAGGGGGCGCAGCACCGGGGTGGTGATCCGGACGATGAACTGGGAGAAGGGATTGTAGAAGTCCGCTCGCACCCACTGAAGCAGAAACCGGATCAGGACTACCGCGATGTAAAGCCCGAACAGGGTCTGGATCAGGAAGACCAGGGGATCGAGGAGATAAGAGCCGCTCATATCCATCGCCCCCTCAAGACTGCTGTGGCGGCCGGTCCGCCAGGGATTGGGAGATCTCCGCGGCCCGTGCGCTGGCCGCGGCGAGTGCCCGGGAGACGAGTGCCCGCAGACCCGCCTCTTCGAAGACCCCGAGGGCCCGCTCCGTGGTCCCGCCAGGGGAAGTCACCTGCTCGCGCAGGCGTGCCGGGGGGGACTCGCTCTCCACCGCCATCCGCGCCGCCCCCAGCGCGGTTTGGATGGTGAGCAGTCGGGCGGTCTCGGCGTCCAGCCCCAGCTCCACCCCGGCCTGCTCCATCGCCTCCATCAAAAGGAAGAAATAGGCAGGGCCACTGCCCGAGACGGCGGTGACCGCGTCCATTCGGGACTCGGGCTCCACCCAGCGGGTCAGACCCACGGCGCGCAGGATGGTCTCCGCCCGGTTGCGTCCCTCCTCGCTGACTTGGGGGCTCGCATGCAGGCCGATGGCCCCCGTCTGAACCATGGCGGGGGTATTGGGCATGCAGCGGACAACCGGGAGCTCCGCCCCCAGCCATTGCTGGATGGCCGACTCTGTAACCCCCGCCATGATGGAGATCACGAGCGGCTGTAGCCCCGCGGCCAGGTCCGCAATCTCCCGGCACACGGTCGGGGCGAGCTGGGGCTTTACGCACAGGATCAGGGTCTCGGCACCGGGCAGTGCATCCCGGTTGGCGGCCAGGGTGCGCACGCCGTAGCGCGCGGTCAGTGCCTCGCGCCGCGTGGCATCGGGCTCCGCGACCCACAGATCCTGGGGCTCGTAGCCATCGGCGATCAGGCCGGCGACCAGGCTGGTCGCCATGTTGCCGCCGCCGATGAAGGCGATCGTGGTCTTGCTCATGAATCTCCCCGGGGAAGGGTCGACGATTGGGATCGGCGATTCAAGTCGGCGGTCGCCGGACGCGTCGGACCTCAGGTCCCGCCGACCGCTTCAGCCGCCGCATTATAAGGGCGTGCCCCGAAGACCGCCGTCCCGATCCGTACGAGAGTGGCCCCTTCCAGTATCGCCGCCTCCAGGTCGTCGGACATCCCCATGGAAAGACACTCCAGTTGGCAGGCGGGGGTCGCGAGCCGGTCGCGCAGGAGACGGAGCGCTCGGAAGGGCTCCCGCTGGCCTTCGAGGTCCAGGCGCGGGGCCGGCAGCGCCATGAGG
>JBGSOR010000066.1:0-18608 GCA_041738985.1 Chromatiaceae bacterium
GTGGGGGTAAGGGGGCGGTACGCCTCCGCTGGTTCATAACCGCTGGTCGATGCGCGTTTGGGTCTGGCAGGGCGCACGGATGGCTCCAACCAGGCCGCTGATGAATAATCCGGGCTAAGATGGCACCTCACCCGATTCACCCGCGAGGCCACCCCGATGAGCGACCCGAGGCGCCTCCCGCCCAACCTCTCCCGGCCGGAAGGCCAGCGCGCGCAGCAGGACCATCTCGAATCCCGAGCGCGGATCCGGTGCCAGGACGAGGTCCGGCTGGCCGGTGAGCGCAACCTGGTAGTAAAGCTGAAGGTCTTCCGGCGCGATCCGGCGGGCCAGATCATCGAATCGGGCGCGGTCAGGATCGTCCGCCGGAATCGTCTCCGGGACCTGCTGGAACAGGGCCAACCGATGAATGAGTACGAGCAGCTCCTTCAGCAGCTCGCCGAAGTCCGGGGCCAGGGCGCCGATCCGCTCCACCTCCGACAGCAGGCGACCCCCGTCGCCCGCCGCCAAGGCATCGAGCAGGTCGAAGGTCAGATCCCCGGCCACGGTGCCGAGCATCTCGCGCACCTCGGATTCCACCACCTGCCCGCCCCCATAGGCGATTGCCTGGTCCAGAAGGCTCAGGCCGTCGCGCATGCTCCCGTCCGCCGCGCGCGCCAGGAGCCCCAGGGCCGCTGGCTCGTGGGCAATCCCCTCGATCTCCAGCACATGCTGGAGCCGGGCGCGAATCTCCTCCGGGAGGAGTCGGCGCAGGTTCAGCTGCAAGCAGCGCGATAGGACCGTCACCGGGACCTTTTGGGGGTCCGTGGTGGCGAGCAGGAACTTCACATGGGGCGGCGGCTCCTCCAGGGTCTTCAGCAGCGCATTGAAGCTGTTGTTGGAGAACATGTGTACCTCGTCGATGAGGTACACCTTGTAACGCCCGCAGGCGGGGGCATAGGGGACGTTGTCCAGCAGCTCCCGAGTCTGGTCCACCTTGGTACGGGAGGCGGCGTCCACCTCGATCAGGTCCACGAAGCGCCCCCCGTCGATCTCTCGGCAGGCTGCGCAGACGCCGCAAGGGGTCGAGCTCAGACCCCGCTCGCAATTCAGCGACTTCGCGAGGATTCGCGCCAGGGTGGTCTTACCCACCCCACGGGTACCGGTAAACAGATAGGCGTGGTGAAGCTGGTCCCGGTCCAGGGCATTGCCCAGGGCGCGCACCACGTGCTGCTGCCCGACCATATCGGCAAAGGACTTGGGGCGCCACTTGCGGGCGAGCACCTGATAGGTCATGAACGGCAGAGGGCGGCCAGGTCTAGGTCGGCTGGGATGCGCGCAAGTGTAACCGATGAGGTCGGACGGGGCACCGCGGGCGCCATTTGCAGACCGCCAGGCCGCAAAAAAGCGAACGGGGGGCGGAATACCGGTCCAAGCCGGAGTCCGAGCAGGACAAGTCAGGGGACTGGGGGCACGAATAGCCCTAGGAGGGGTGGCGGTCCGCGCCAGCCACACCCCGGCGCCCGCATCCACCGCTGCGGCTGCTCCCTTCCGGGCCTGACCGGGTTCACGGCTTTGCGTCGCGGGGGGACCGACGCCGACCACCATTGACAGCGCCTACGAACCGTAACCGCTCCGTAGCACGCTTAGGCGGCAGATTAACAAAGTGAGGGGGGCAAGACAAACGACGCGTTCTCTACTTGTCGGCTCGGTTTTCGGGGAGCGCGATCCGACACGTGCGGCGCTGCCAGGTTACTCTGCACAGCGCCTGGTCCAGTCCGGTACCCTTGGCACACCGTTTTTCACAGACCCGGGTAGACTGTTGGATCGACCCGCGTCCGCCCCCTCGCGAGCAGCCGAATGAAGTATCAAGACCGAGACCCGCTTGCAGTTCGGACATCCAGCTCTGCACGCTCGAGCCCGATCGTGCTCTGCCTCCTGATTGCCTTTGCGGGACTCGGTCCCGACCACCGCTCGCAGGCCGCAGAGGCACCGCCACCGGACGACACTGCCCCATCCGGGGATCCGGACCTGTGGCAGCGCACCCGCGAGACCGCTGGCGACTGGTGGCAGCGCTCCCGGGACCTGGCGGGCCAGGCGGTCAAGGACGCGGGCGGCATGCTCGCGGAGCCCGAGCCCGGCTTCCCTCAGGTCTGGGAGGGCGTGCTGCCTAAGCTCCAAGAGACCCTGATCTTGGAGGACGCGCACGAGGGTCTCCCGGACAGCGCCTGGATCGGGCGAGACAAGATCTCGAACCAGGAGGAGATCGACGCCCTGCTGGACGATGCGGTGACCATCCTCTCCACCTCCCCGGTGCAGCGCTTCCGCGAGCGCATCCGCGCGGTACAGGTGGAGATCGACTCCGGCCGGGCCGCGGTCGCCGATTATCGCCAACGGCGCGTCTCCGCCCCGACGGAATCTACCGTCAAGCGCACGGTGGCGGACTACGACCGGCTGATTGCCGAGAAGGAGTCCGAGATCGGCCGCCTCCAGACCCAGCTCGCCGGGATCAAGCGGGAGTTCGCCGCCGCCGTGCGGGCCCTGGGCGTTGAGCTCAGCGACGAGCAGGTGGAGTTTCTGCTCTCGACCGTGGTCGGCGACAACATGGTCGACCTGGGGATCCTGTTCGATAACGTCAAAGCCGTCACCGCCCAGCTAGAGAAGCTGGTGGCGGAGAGCGGCGAGGACCTCCAGAGCGCTCGACGGTACTACGGCATGTATGTGGTCCTGCTGCGCGCCCTCTATCGTATGCACGTCAAGATCAACGAGGCGATCGGGGAGCAATACGTCCCTCAGATCGACTCCATCGTCGCCCGCGCCCAGACCCTCGCCGCCGAGACCCGGGAGCTCCAGCGCTCGGCGCCCGCAAAGCACGATCTGCTCGCGGGCAACCTGGAGGCCCAGCGGCTCACCATCGAGGCGGGGGGCGTCTACCGCCAGTACCTCCTCGACCAGGCGGCCCAGGTGGAGCGCGCCCAGAAAGAGCTGGAGAAGGACATCGCCGCCGCCTGGAACACCTATGAGACGGTGCGTGTCTCAGGCGAGCTGGTGGGCCTGGTGCGCTCCAGCCAGCGACTCCTCGAGGGCCTGATGAACCGCCAGGTCCCGGCCCTGCGGCCGTTCGAGAATCTGGAGATGCGCCGGGAGTTCGAGAAGCTCACCGAGCAGCTCCGGCAGGGCGGGCCCGGCTAGGGCCGAGCCCTCCCAGGCCGCCGGCCGACGCGCTATTGGGCTCCGGGGGCCGGGGGCGAGGCCGCGAGGCCCGCCCGACGGGCTTGCAGGTCGTTCAGACGGGTATTGGCCTCGAGGATACGCCCGTCGTAATCCTCCCTGATCGATTCGATCTGCGCATTTTGTTGCGCCATCCAGGCGGCTTGGTCCCGACTCTCGGTGCCCCGAAGAATCTGTTGCCGGATATCGGCCAATCGGTCGTCTCGCTCGGCCTGGAGACGAACGATCTCCTGCCCTAGGTTCCGGATCTCGGTGTCCAGCAGGGCCGCCTCGGCAACGGTGCTGGCCGTCTCCTCTTGTTGCTGGGCCTCCGCCTCGATCCGCTGCTCTTGGACCTGATCCGGTTTCTGGTAGCGGATGTCGAGCTCCCGCTCCTGCCCGACGCAAGGGCGATCGGAGTAGGTGATCGACCCTCCCTCATTGCACTCGTACAGCTTGACGCCGGCCTGCTCGGCGCGGGCCGGATTGATGGCGAGGCACAACAGGGCGGCAGAGACGACGAGGGGCAAGGCGCGTCTCGAACCCCTGGGCGCGAAGACCTTCATGAGCATGCTCCTGATTGTGACGAAGCGGGCAGGATTCCGGCGGGAGGTGTCAGCGACGCCGAGCGCCGTGTTGGCCCCAGTGTAGCGGAGTAGGCACGGCTCCAGGCCATTGGACTGCCGAGATTGCCGACTGGCGCACCACAATGGACGTGCGCTGGCCGAATCCAGGTGGAAGGACTGCGCGCTGGCGAGTCCCCCGGACGGTGGCCGCCGGTCCGCCCCGTGTCAGACCGTGAGGTACTGCCGAACCAGGTCGTCCCCCAGGTCCGCCATGGCCCCGCTTGCCATGAGCCGCCCGCGGTCCAGGATCGCGAAACGGTCCGCAACCCGGCGGGCGAACGGGAGCTTCTGCTCCACCAGGATCACGGTGAGCCCAAGCTCGCCGATCAGCCGGCAAACGATGTCGCCGATCTCGTGGACGATATTGGGCTGGATGCCTTCGGTGGGCTCGTCCAGTATCAGGAGCTTGGGGTCGATCGCCAGGGCCCGCCCGATGGCAAGCTGCTGCTGCTGGCCGCCAGAGAGGTCCCCGCCCCGACGTCCGAGCATCTGCTTCAGAACGGGAAAGAGCGCGTAGATGGGCTCGGGTACCTGGCGTTTGCCGTCAGGGCGTGCGGGCAACCCGATCTTGAGATTCTCCTCCACCGTGAGCAGGGGGAAGATCTGCCGACCCTGGGGCACGAAACCGATCCCGAGCCCGGCGCGGCGCTCCGCCGGCAACCGGGCCAGATCTTGATCCAGGTAGGTCATGGAGCCGGATTTCAGTGGGAGGAGTCCCATGATGCACTGCATGAGGGTGGTCTTGCCGACCCCGTTGCGCCCCATGACACAGGTGCATTGACCCGCCGGGATCTCGATATCCAGATCCCAAAGCGTATGGCTCTCGCCGTAGAATTGATTCAATCCTTGGAGATTGAGCATCGCGACGTTTCTCTCCCCTGGAGCCAATGGTCTCAAGTCCGATCAAGGAATAGTCGGTTGGCCTTACTGCAGTCTGGCCCGGCGTCGGCCATTCCTGCTGGCAGCCACCGCTGGACGGTCGCCGTTCACTCCCCCACGTTCACTCCCCCAGGTAGACCTCCACCACCCTCGGGTCGTTCTGGACCTCGTCCATGGACCCTTCTGCCAGGACCGAACCCTGATGGAGCACGGTGACGCGCTTGGCGATGGAGCGGACGAAGTCCATGTCGTGCTCAACCACGACGACCGAGTGCCGGCCCTGGAGCGAGAGCAGCAGCTCCGCGGTGCGCTCCATCTCCTGGTGGGTCATACCGGCCACGGGCTCGTCGACCAGAAGCAGCAGCGGGTTCTGCATCAGCAGCATACCGATCTCGAGCCACTGCTTCTGGCCATGGGAGAGGGCGCCGGCGAGACCCCTAAGATGCTCCTTGAGACCGATGATCCCCAGCACCTCGTCGATGCGATCCCGCTGCTCGCCGGAGAGTCGGGCGAACAAGGTCGGCCAGACCCGCTTGTCCCCGGCCATCGACAGCTCCAGGTTCTCGAAGACCGTATGGTGCTCGAAGACAGTCGGCTTCTGGAACTTGCGACCGATCCCTGCCTGGGCGATCCGCGGCTCGTCGAGCTCCAGGAGGTTGATGCTCTGGCCGAAGAACACATAGCCCGCGTCGGGTCGGGTCTTGCCGGTGATCACGTCCATCATCGTGGTCTTGCCCGCCCCGTTGGGACCGATGACGCAACGCAGCTCACCCGCGTCCACATAGAACGACAGGTCGTTCAGTGCCCGGAATCCGTCGAAGCTCACCGTGACCCCTTCCACGTAGAGCATCGTCTTGTGAGAGATGTCCAGGGTCTCGGCGAGGGTCTTCCCCGGGTTGAGATACTGCCAGCGCTCGACCTGGCCGCCCATCAGCCGGCCCTCCGCAGACGCAGGAGCCCCGCAATCCCCCGAGGCAGGAAGAGCGTCACCAGGACGAAGAGCCCGCCCAAGGCGAATAGCCAGGCATCCGGGAAGACGGCCGTAAAGGTGCTCTTCCCATAGTTGACCATCAGGGCCCCCGCCACCGCCCCATAGAGGGTCGCGCGTCCGCCCACCGCGACCCAGATCACCATTTCGATGGAGTTGAGCGGGGAAAACTCGCCGGGGTTGACGATGCCCACCTGCGGCACATAGAGGGCCCCGGCCACCCCTGCCAGCATGGCCGAGAAGGTAAAGATAGCCACCTTGATCCGCTCCACACGATAGCCGATGAAACGGGTGCGGGACTCCGCATCGCGAATAGCCACCGCGACCCGCCCGAGACGGGAGGTCACGATGGTCCGGCAGGCCACATAGCCAAGCGCCAGTGCGATGGCCGATGCGATGAAGAGCCCCGCCCGAGTGCTATCGCTTTGCAGGTCGAATCCGAGCAGATCCTTGAAATCCGTCAACCCGTTATTTCCGCCGAATCCCATCTCGTTGCGGAAAAAGGCGAGCATCAGGGCATAGGTCAGGGCCTGAGTGATGATGGAAAGATACACACCGGTAACCCGCGAGCGGAAAGCGAGATAGCCGAAGACATAGGCAAGCACGCCAGGGACCAGTATCGCCATCAGGGCGGCGAACCAGAATAGATCGAAGCCGTGCCAGAACCAGGGCAGCTCCTTCCAATTGAGGAACACCATGAAGTCCGGCAGGATCGGGTCCCCGTAGACGCCCCGGTCGCCGATCTGGCGCATCAGGTACATCCCCATGGCATAGCCGCCCAAGGCGAAGAAGGCCCCGTGCCCCAGACTCAGGATTCCCAGATAGCCCCACACCAGGTCCACCGCGACCGCGAGCAGTGCATAGCACAGATACTTGCCGAGCAGGGTGACGGTGTAGGTCGACAGATGCCAGGGGCTCGACTCGGGTACGGCCAGACTCAGCACCGGCACCACGATGGTCACGGCGAGCAGCACGGCCAACATGATCTGGCCGCCGGTGTCGCCCCGCATCGCTCTTGCTATTCCCATGGCATCAACCTTCCCCCGCGCGCCCGCGCTGAGGAAACAGCCCGCGGGGACGCTTCTGGATGAACAGGATGATGAAGACGAGGACCAGGATCTTGGCCAGCACGGCCCCGGCCCAGGGCTCCATGAGCTTGTTGGCGACCCCCAGGGTCATACCGCCGATCAGGGTACCCCAGAGGTTGCCGACCCCGCCGAAGACCACCACCATAAACGAGTCGATGATGTAGGCCTGCCCCATGTTGGGACCCACGTTGGTGAGCTGGGACAGGGCCACCCCCGCCACGCCGGCGATTCCGGCCCCGAGCCCGAAGGTCAGGGCGTCCACCCGCGCGGAGCGCACCCCCATGGCGCGCGCCATGGCACGATTCTGGGAGACGGCCCGCACCTGTAGCCCCAGGGTGGTGCGACGCAGGATGACCAGGAGCCCGGCGAAGACCAGCAGGGCAAAGATGAGGATGAAGAGCCGGTTATAGGTGATGGCCAGGGCGGGGTTGACCTGCCAGGAGCCGCTCATCCAACTGGGGTTCTGCACCGCCACGTTCTGGGCGGAGATGGTCGTTCGCACGAGCTGCTGGAGGATCAGGCTGAGACCGAAGGTGGCGAGCAGGGTCTCCAGGGGCCGCCCGTAGAGGAATCGGATCACGGTGCGCTCGATGGCGATCCCGAAGAGTCCGGAGACAATGAATGCGGCAGGGATGGCCACGAGCAGCGAATAATCGATGAGACCCGGCATCGCCTGCTGGACCAGATAGGTGGTGTAGGCCCCGAGCATGATGAGCTCTCCATGGGCCATGTTGATGACCCCCATGACCCCGAAGGTGATGGCGAGCCCGATGGCGGCAAGCACCAGGACAGAGCCCAGGCTGAGCCCAAAGAACAGGGTCTCGGCCCGGGCGTTCCAGGTCAAACGGGTGTCCATTGCGGATAAGGCCTTGGCGGCGGCGGCCTTCACGGCGGCGTCCGGGTCGGAGCCGGCGAGCTCCACCAGGGCGTTGCGGGCCTCCGACTGGAGGCTACCCTCCAGACCAGCCACAGCGGCGAGCCGGGTCTCGGCGCGGTCCGAGCGCATGTTCGCGACGGCCAGGGCGAGGCTGACGGCCTCTCGTACGGCTGGGTCCTGCTCGCGCTCCAATTGCGCGCTTAGGGCGCCGGTCGCCGCTGGACTCCCATCGCCCATCATCTCCCGGGCGGCCTTGAGCCGAAGCGCCGGGTCCGGACTCGCCAGGGTCCGGGCCGCGATTGCGCCCCGCAGTGCGGTGCGCATGGCGTTATTGAGCTGGATCTTCTTGATCGCTGCCCGCTCGACCTCGCCCAGATCCTGGCCTGTGAGGGGGTCCGAGATCCGCATCGCCGCCCCGGCCTTGCGGACCACGACCACGGCCGGGTCGCCGTCGCGGGTATAGAGGTCGCCCGCGAGCAGGGCCTTGAGGATGTCCAGCGCCCGGGCATTCCCGCTCGCGGCGATCGACTCCACGGCGCGCTGCTTGACCGCGAACGAGCGGTCCGCCAGCTTGGGCAGGGCATCCTCCAGACTGTCGGCCGCGAGGTTGCCCGAAAAGACCAGGCCCAGAAGCCAGATCGACAGGATGACGAGGATCTGAGCACCCCGATGGGCACCCGAGTCAACGTTGGACATGGGCGTGGTATCCGTGAGGTACGATCGACGGAGGGCTTCCCAACCGACTCCCCAAAACCCGGCCCGCCGGACCGGCAGGCCGGATCCCAGGCCAGAGCCCTACTTGGCCTGCGCCCCCAAGCACGTCTTGGTCTTCGTGTTGTAGTTGCCGCAGTTGATCGGGTCCGTCCAATCGCCCTCCAGGTCCTTGGAGCCTGGCAGGTAATCGGACCAGGCATCCCCGGGTACGGTGCCTTCCGTCTGCCAGACCACCGCGAACTGCCCGTCGTCCTGAATCTCGCCGATCAGCACCGGCTTGGTGATGTGATGGTTCGGCAGCATCTTGGCGATCCCACCGGTGAGGTTCGGGGTCTCCAGACCCACGATCGCCTTCACCACCTTGTCCGTGTCGGTGCTGCCGGCCTTCTCCACCGCCTTCACCCACAGGTCGAACCCGATCTTGTGGGCCTCCATGGGATCGTTGGTGACCCGCTTGGGGTCCTTAATGAACTTGTGCCATTGCTCGATGAAGGCCGCGTTCTCCGGGGTATCCACGCTCATGAAATAATTCCAGGCGGCTAGATGGCCCACCAGCGGCTTGGTGTCGATGCCGGAGAGCTCTTCCTCGCCCACGGAGAAGGCGACCACCGGGATGGTCTCCGCGGAGACGCCCTGGTTACCCAGCTCCTTGTAGAACGGAACGTTGGCGTCCCCGTTGATGGTGGAAACCACCGCGGTCTTCTTGCCCGCGGAGCCGAACTTCTTAATATCCGAGACGATGGACTGCCAGTCCGAGTGACCGAAGGGGGTGTAGTTGATCATGATGTCCTTTTCGGACACCCCCTTTTGCTTCAGGTAGGCCTCGAGGATCTTGTTGGTGGTGCGGGGGTAGACATAGTCGGTACCCGCCAGCACCCAGCGCTTCACGCCCAGCTCGTTCATCAGATAGTCGACCGCCGGGATCGCCTGCTGATTCGGGGCCGCACCCGTATAGAAGACGTTCTTGGAGGATTCCTCGCCCTCGTATTGCACCGGATAGAACAGGAGCCCGTTAAGCTCCTCGAAGACTGGAAGCACCGACTTGCGGGACACGGAGGTCCAGCAGCCGAACACCGCGGCCACCTTGTCCTTCTCCAGCAGACCGCGGGCCTTCTCTGCGAACAGGGGCCAGTCGGAGGCCGGGTCCACGACGACCGCCTCGAGCTTCTTCCCCAAGAGCCCGCCCTTCTTGTTCTGCTCGTCGACGAGCATCAGCACCGTGTCCTTCAGGGTGGTCTCGCTGATGGCCATGGTGCCAGACAGGGAGTGGAGGACGCCGACCTTGATGGTGTCATCGGCCGCATGAATCTGGATGGTCGCAGACAGTCCCAGCGCCAGGCCCGAGCCCAGCACCAATCGCTTGATCAAGTCGCGCTGTCGCATGTCGTTCGCTCCGCAGTTGTTGCCTGTGGTTCGGATGCACTCAGGGCACCCGCGTCGGGACTTTAAGCAAACGACGGGCCAGCAGCAGACATCGGATTCCCCCTGCCCGACGCTCCACTTTTCGGTCGCAGGCGCCCCGCAACGGTGCGCGCGCTCCTTTCCAGTGCTGCGGTCCGGACTACCATGGGGCGCGCCGGAGCGGCACCCCCTTGCGCCCTCCTGTGCGGTCTGACGTCGCGGGTTGGGATTATCCGCAGATGGCCCCGCCAACCCTTGCTGCAATAGCGGGAAGGGGGTGCGCGATGGCGATTCGCGGGGGTCGGATCAACCCTGCGAACCGGCATTTCTCAGCGCCCCGCTTCGTGGGATGATCGGTCCCAAGCCGTCCTGTCGACGGTACCGCCGACACGGCCGCATTCATGAGCCAGCACCCGATCGTCTTTACCTTTTTCCTGGTCTTCACCGGGGCCGCGATCCTCGCGACCCTGGCGCTTGCGGCCCGCCAGTCGCTGCTGGTGGCCTATATCGGACTCGGGATACTGCTCGGCCCCTGGGGACTGAGCCTGGTGACGGACACCTCCCTGGTCTCCGAGGCCGCCCATGTGGGCATCATGTTCCTGCTGTTCCTGCTCGGGCTGGACCTGACCCCCCAAGACCTGGCCCACAGCCTGCGCAAGACCACTCTGGTGACCGTGGGTAGCGGTGTCGTTCTGCTGGCTGCGGGGGGCGCGATCGGACTCGCGGTGGGGTTTTCGCCCATGGAGGCACTGATCGTCGGCGCCGCCATGGGATTCTCCAGCACCATCATCGGACTCAAGCTGCTACCGACGACCGTGCTGCACCACCAGCGCATGGGGGAGTCGATCATCAGCATCCTGCTGTTGCAGGACCTGGCGGCGATCGCGATGCTGCTCTTGCTCAAAGGGGCGGGCCAGGACTCGGCACCTTGGGAAGAGATGGTCCTGCTCTTACTCGCGTTGCCCGCGCTGATCCTGATCGCATGGGGGGCCTCGCGCTTCGTCCTGATCCCATTGATCCGCCGCTACGACACCTTCCGGGAGTACGTCTTCCTGATCGCGGTCGGCTGGTGTCTGGGCATGGCGCAGCTGGCCTCCGCACTCGGGCTCTCCCACGAGATCGGGGCCTTCATCGCCGGGGTCGGTCTAGCGTCCAGCCCCATCGCGCTCTATATCGCGGAGAGCCTGAGACCCCTGCGGGACTTCTTCCTGGTCCTGTTCTTCTTCGGGGTGGGGGTGCAGTTCAACCTCGGGATGGCCCCCGACGTGCTCCTGCCGGCCCTGCTGCTGGCGTTCGTAGCCTTGGCCCTGAAGCCCCCGGTCTTCCGCTGGCTCCTCGTGCATACGGGGGAGCCGCCCGCCAGATCCTGGGAGATCGGATTCCGGCTGGGCCAGTTGAGCGAGTTCTCGTTGCTGGTTGCGGCGCTGGCACTTGCGACCGGGTCGCTCGGGGAGCGTGCCGCCTACAGCCTGCAGATGGCGACCGTGCTCACCTTCCTCGCGTCGTCCTATCTGGTGGTGCTGCGCTTCCCGACCCCGATCGCCATCTCGGACCATCTGCGGCGGGATTGAGCGCGACTCCGCTCAGCCGAGCATGGCATCTTCCCACTGGGCCTCGCCGACCGTTTGGGGCTGGGGCTCCACCACCCGGTTCGCGAATGCCTTGTCCAGGATCTTCACAAAGCACTTGGTCTGGGGAGAGAGGAACTTGCCGCGGCGCTGGACAATGCCGTAGCTGCGCTTCGGGAAGTATTGATCGAGGGGGATGCGGCTCAGATTCTCGGTCCCGGTGAGACAGACATCGGTGACGATGGAGATTCCCAACCCCAGCTCGACGTACTTCTTGATGACCTCCCAGCCGCCCGCCTCCAAAGTCACCTTGTAGGCCAGGTTGTGCTGCTTGAACACCAGGTCCACCAGCCGCCAGGTGCTCAGGTGGCGGGGCGGCAGGATCAGGCCGAAGGGCGCGATGTCCTCCAGGGTGACGAACGACCGATCGGCGAGCGGATGGTCCCTCGGGGTGATCAGGGTCGGCCTGTAGGTCACGAAGGGCCGATAAACGATGTCGTCTGGCACCTCCATTATGGAGCCCACGGCGAGGTCCGCCTCGTCGGCGCGCAGCATGGCAAGCCCGTCGCGTCCGGTAACGTTGTGGACCTTGAGCTCGATTCCTGGGTAGCTCTCGACGAAGGAGCGCACGGGTTCGGGCAGGATATAGAGGATGGTGGACTCGCCGGCGGCGATGTTGAGAACCCCCTGATCCACCCGTCCGCACTGGACGGCGAATGCGTCGTGGAGCTTGTCCATACCTTCCACGAGGGGCTCTGCCATCTGGAACAGGAGCTGGCCCTCCGGAGTCAGTCGGATCTTCGGCCCGCGCCGCTCGAAGAGCACCGTGTCGAACTCGCGCTCCAGGGCCTGGATCTGAAGCGAAACGGTGGGCTGACTTAGAAAAATCTTGTCTGCGGCCGCGCTGACGCTTCCGGTTCGGGCCGCATGGCAGAAGGCCCGAAGCTGCTTCAATCGATTCTGCTTGTAATGGATCTGAGATCCGGAGCCCATGGCGCCTTCCGATCGTTCCGGTGGTGGAGATTCCGATACTAGCCGATGCCGTTCATTGAGAAAAGCAATGCCCTGAGGAAGGGCCGAGGGCCGAGGGCCGAGGGCCAAGTAAGGGAGGTGCTGGTGGCCCTTGGCCCTTCCTAGGGCTCATCGAGCTGCCGCAGGATGTTGCGCGCGACGCGCCGCTGGGACTCGTCGCCCTCCTCCAGGACCTCGTATAGGGCTTGGCGGGCGGCGAAGGCATTGCCCAGCTCGCGCAGCCTGTTGGCTCGCCGGATCTTTTCTTCGACCCGACTCAGTGGTGCCTCTGCGACGTCGGCAGTGGCCGGCGACTGGCTGCCGGGGGCTGAAAGCTCCTCCGCGTCCATCAGGTCCAGCTCGGCCTCCATCTCATCCTCCGCCAGGGGTTTCCAGCGATCCTTGTCGTCCGGGTCGCCCGGCTCCAGCTCGCGGCCGACCGTGCCGGCCGCCCCTGCCCTCGCCTGAGGCGCGAACGGTGCGTCTGGCCTAGGGGGCCTGGGTCTGGGCGGGCTGGCAGGGTGCACCGGGACCAGACTGGCCTCGGCCGCGGCCTCTGCCGCCTCCCGTGCGGCGCGCTGGCGCACCAGCACGCGCGAGAAGAGCACCCCCGCCTCGAACAGGAGCCACATGGGAACGGCGAGCAGGGTCTGAGAGAAGACGTCCGGCGGGGTCAGGAACATGCCGACGACGAAGGCCCCTACGATGATATACGGGCGTTTAGCCGCCAGCGCCTCCGGCGTCGTCGCCCCGATCGCCACCAACAGGATGGTGGCGATCGGGACTTCGAACGCGATCCCGAAGGCGAAAAACAGGGTGAGCACGAAGTCCAGATAAGACGCGATATCGGTCATCATCGCCACCCCATCCGGAGTGGTGGCGGCGAAGAAACCGAAGATCAGCGGGAAGACCAGAAAATAGGCGAAGGCCATTCCCAGATAGAACAGTACGATGCTGCTAGCCAGCAGCGGTCGCGCCAGGCGTTTCTCGTGGCGGTAGAGTCCCGGGGCGACAAAGCCCCAGAGCTGGTACAACAGGTAGGGCATGGCGAGAAAGACCGCCGCTACCAAGGCGAGCTTGAAGGGGGTGAGGAAGGGCGAGGCCACCTGGGTGGCAATCATGGTGTTGCCTTCCGGCAAGGCCGCCATCAGCGGCTCCGCCACGAACCGATAGATCGTGTTGGCAAACGGGAACAGCACCAGCACCGCCACACCCACCGCGATCAGCATCCGGATCAGACGGTCGCGCAGCTCGATCAGGTGAGAGACGAAGGGCTGCTCGGCGCCCGGATCGTCGGGCTCTGGGATCGGGGCCATGGGGTTCGAGACCTGATTATGCTGACCTGTCGGGTCGTGCCTCGCGCACCTCGAGGCCGATCGGCCCAGGAGAACGAGGGGTAGGAATCCGGTGGCTCAGGGGACTTCCGAACCGGGTCCGCGGGGGGATGAAGGGACCGTCGGGCCGGGGTCGGTCTTGGCCGCGGCTGGCCGCGGCTCCTCCAGGATGGTCTCCAGTGGATTGCTCAGCGCCTGCTTATCCAGGATGTCTTTGAGCTCCTGGGCCTTGAGCTCCCGGTCAATCTCGCTCTTGACGGAGGCCAGGGTCCGACGCGCCCGACCGAGCCACATACCGGCGACGCGCGCCGCCTTGGGCAGACGCTCGGGACCGATCACGATCAATGCGACGACCGCGACCAGCACCAGCTCCCAGAAACCCACGTCGAACATAGAAGTGCCCCGCTCCTAGAGCGCTCGGTGCACGGGGCTCAGGCGCCCGGGCGACCCGCGGTCCGGTCGTCCGTGGGGGCGGCCGGCTTCGCGGCGGCGGAATCCGTACCCGGAACCCGCCGGGCCGCATCCTGCTCGATCTGGCGCGGCTCGTCCTCTGCGTCGTCCTTGTCCGCGCTGCCCATGGCGCTACGGAAGCCCCTGACGGCATTGCCCAGATCCGAGCCAATGTTTTTCAGGCGCTTGGTCCCGAACAACAAGAGCACGATGACCAGGATAATCAGAAGCTGCCAAATGCTGATACCGCCGAATCCCATATCTGCCTCCGTACCGCCGCCGCAGCGACGGACTTGTGTGTTCTTGCGAGACGCGCGGACCTGGCGTGCCCCGACGATTCGGTCCAAAGGACCCTGCTGCAGGCCAGGGACTCAGCCGGCTCCCGAACGAACCGTCGCCGCGCCGCCCGCCGCGAGTACGCGATCATACCTTAACCGCGCGTGGGCGGTCAGTCCGGGACCTGCACCCCACGGGCCGCCTTCTCCGCGAGGCCGGAGAGCCCGAAGCGCCGGTCCAGCTCCGCCAGCACCTGATCGGGCCCGAGGCCCTGATGGGCCAGCAGCACCAGGGAGTGAAACCACAGGTCCGCCACCTCGCAGACGATCCGCTCCGGCATCCCATCCTTGGCGGCCATCACCGTTTCGGTCGCCTCCTCCCCGATCTTCTTCAGGATCGCGTCCAGGCCCTTCGCATAGAGCCGTGCGACGTAAGACGAGTCGGGATCGGCGGACTTGCGCTCTTCCAAGACTTCAGACAGTCGGGCGAGGATTTCGGTCATCGGCTCAGGACTTGTTGTAGATGGCGTTCGGGTCCTTGAGCACCGGCGCGATCTCGGTCCATTGGCCCACTCCGTCGAGCTCCCGGAAGAAGCAGTTGTGGCGACCCGTGTGACAGGCGATGCCACCCCGCTGCTCCACCTCGATCAGCACCACGTCCGCATCGCAGTCGATGCGGATAGCATGAACGACCTGCTGGTTTCCGGACTCTTCGCCCTTGTGCCAAAGGCGCTTACGGGAGCGCGACCAATAGACCGCGTGCCCGGTTTCGCGGGTCAGGGACAGGGACTCCCGGTTCATCCAGGCCATCATCAGGATGGTGCCGGTTGCCGTCTCTTGAGCGATGGCCGGGACCAGGCCGTCCGCGTCCCACTTGATGGCGTCGAGCCAGTCTGCATTCATGTCGATCGGTCCTCGGGGGGTCGGGAGACCGCGAGCTCGTCCGCCAGACGCTGCCCGGCGGCGAAGTCCAGGGTCCCTTCGTAGATGGCGCGACCTGTGATGGCACCCACGATGCCGCCCCGGCGCCAGCGGCGCTCCGGGTTTGCCGGGCGGGCGGCGAGTGCCAAGTCGCGGATATCGTCGATCCGGGTAATGCCGCCGGAGGCGATGATCGGAACCTCCACCGCCTCGGCGAGTGCTTGGGTGGCGGGGATGTTCGGTCCGGTCAGCATGCCGTCTCGGCCGATGTCGGTGTAGACGATGGCCGAAACCCCGTCGTCCGCGAAGCGTCGCGCCAGATCCCCGACCCGGTGCTCGGTAACCTCGGCCCAACCGTTGATGGCGACCTGGCCGTCCTTGGCGTCCAGCCCGACGATGATCCGGCCAGGGAAGACCTTGCAGGCCCGGTTGACGAAGTCCGGCTCCTTCACCGCCTTGGTGCCCAGGATGCAGTAGCTGACACCGGCATCGAGGTAGGCGTGGATGGTTGCCTCGTCCCGGATGCCCCCGCCCACCTGAATGGACAGGTCCGGGAACGCGGCGGCAATGGCACGGATGGCGGACCCGTTCACCGGCTCTCCGGCAAACGCGCCGTTCAGGTCGACCAGATGCAGGCGGCGGGCGCCCTCCCCGACCCAGCGCCCGGCCATCTGCACCGGGTCGTCCGAAAACACGGTCTCGTCCTCCATTCGGCCCTGGCGCAGCCGCACGCAGCGGCCGTCCTTCAAATCGATGGCAGGGATCAATAGCACGGCTGGTCTAGCTCCGGTTTCACAATGCACCCTTGGTGGAGGGCGTGACGCCGGCCATCCGGGGATCCGGCTCCACGGCCATGCGCAGGGCCCGGCCGAATGCCTTGAAGACGGTCTCCGCCTGGTGGTGCGCGTTGGTCCCGCGCAGGTTATCGATATGCAGGGTGATGGCCGCATGGTTGACCAGCCCCTGGAAGAATTCCCGGAACAGGTCCACGTCGAAGGCACCGATCAGGGCCCGCGTGAAGTCGCAGTTGAAGACGAGTCCGGGGCGCCCGGAAAGGTCCACCACCACTCGGGAGAGTGCCTCGTCCAGGGGCACATAGGCATGCCCATAGCGACGGATGCCCTTTTTGTCCCCCAGTGCCTGCGTCAGCGCCTGGCCGAGCACGATACCCAGGTCCTCGGCCGTGTGGTGCGCGTCGATGTGGAGATCGCCCTCGGCAACGATCTCCAGATCGATCAGACCATGGCGCGCGACCTGGTCCAGCATGTGATCCAAAAAGGGCAGACCGGTCTGAAGGCTCGCGCGCCCGCTGCCGTCCAGGTCTAGGGACACCCGGATGCGGGTCTCTAAGGTGTTGCGCTCGACGCGCGCGGATCTGCGGTCGGTCGCGGCGGCGATCGGGTGCTCGGCCATGAGGTGCTCGGGTGTCGGGGCCAAAACGGGCATTAAACCACAGGACAGCGCGAGGGCCGAGGAGCGGGGCATCGTCGCCCCCTTCTCGCCTACCCCGAGACTGGAGATGGCCACGGCAGCCAGAAAAGCCGCTCCAGCTCGAGGATCAGCCCGCGCCCCGGCCGCGTCTGGAAGACACCCCGGCGGTCGCCCTCCTCCGGGCGCATTCCGCGCAGGAAGAGATATCGCACACCGCCGAGGTGGCGCTCAGGGTCGTAGCCCGGCAGCCGGGTTTGCAGGTAGCGATGCAGGGCGACGGTGTAGATCAGGTATTGGAGGTGGTAGCCGTGCTGGGCCATGGCCCGGGCGAGCCCGTCCGGACCATAGTCGTCCAGACTGTCCCCCAGGTGGTTCGACTTGTAGTCCAGGATGTAATAGCGGCCGTCGCGGCGGACCACCAGGTCCATGAAGCCCTTCATCAGGCCCTGGAGGCGAGCCGGATCTGGACGGGATTCCAGATCTCCAGCCGGTATCGCGCGGGCGGCCAGGACCCGATTCAGGGCGCTGGGGTCGAAGCCCCCGAGGGCAAAGTGAAACTCCAGCTCGTTGCGGCGATCCTCGGGTCCGATCCCGCGGAGCCTGAACCCATCCGGCCCCAAGGGGGTGTCCAGGACCCGGGTCGCCAGCTCCATCAGGGTCTCGGTCCAGTGGCCCTCGATCCCGTGCCGGGCCAGGGCGGACTCCGCCGCCTGTCGCAGCATCGGGCCTTCGGCGGTGCGGAAGTCCAGGTGCTCGAAGAGGTCGTGGAGGCAATGGCCGGCGCGGGCGCCGCGGGGGAAGCGGAAGACGGGCTCCACTTGTGCCGCCGCTGCGAGCGGCAGCACAAAGGATTCCGGAGTTTGGATCGGAGGGGGCTCCCCCTCCGGCGCGGCCGGCAAGGCGTCGTAATCCGGTCGCTCGGGCTCCCGAGCTGCCGCGGACCCTTTGGCGAGGCCGGAAAAGCTGAGGAGTCGCCAGTCGTCTGGGATGGTTCCGGCGAAGACGGCGGCCTTGAGCTCCGGGCTGGCAGGCACGGGTCGCGCGAGCGCCTCGGGGGCCTCGGGGGCCACGTCCTCCACCCGGATAGCATCCGGCAGGTCGAGGGCCAGGGCGGTCAGGTCCGCCCGGAGGGCCGGCTCGTCAAGCCCGCTCATGCGGGCGGCCGCGGGCTCCCCGTCGGATCCTTGGTGGAGCAGATAGGCAGCGGCGGATCCCTCCGACTGGTTCACCGCCCCCCAGTAGATGACGCAGCGGTGCTTGGCCCGGGTGACGGCGACATAGAAGAGCCGCAGCCGTTCGGCCAGGTCTTCCTCGGCCCAAAGGGCCCGATGGGCATCCTGGTCCAGGGAGCCCAGGTCAAGGCAGGCGTCCAGGCCCTCTCGGTCGTGGAAGGCGATGGGTGCGCGGCTGTCCGGGGCCAACCCCTTGGACCAGGGCAGCGGCAGGAAGACCACCGGGTACTCCAATCCCTTGCTCTTGTGGAAGGTGACGATGCGGACCAGATCCTCGTCGCTCTCCAGTCGCAGCAGGGCCGCCTCTCCTCCCCGGGCCTCCGCGGAGCCCGGCTGGCGGCGCTCCGCGAGCCACCGGCTCAGACCCTCGGCCCCCGACCGCTCGCCCCCCTGCTCCCGGGATGCGGCCTGGGCCAGCTCCGCCAGGTGCATCAGATTGGTGAGTCGGCGCTCTCCTTCCGGCCCTCGGCGCAGGCGCTCCGGCACCCCTTCCCCGTGGATCAGGCCATCTAGGGCGGCCATGAATCCGCGGGTCCGCCAGGTCTCCCGATAGCCCTCGAAGCGTGCCAGCACCGAATCCCAGGCCCGCTCGTCCGACGCCAGCCCGGCCAGCTCGCCGGCGGTCCA
>JBGSOR010000107.1:0-6368 GCA_041738985.1 Chromatiaceae bacterium
GCAGGCGCGCGAGCAGGCCGAGCGCCTGCGCGACGAGATCCGCCGCCACAACTATCGCTATTACGTCCTGGACGATCCGGAGATCCCCGACTCCGAGTACGACCTCCTGATTGAGGCCCTCAAGGACCTGGAGGCTGCCCACCCGGACCTGGCGACCCCCGACTCGCCGACCCAGCGGGTGGGCGCCGAGCCCAGGCCGGACTTCGCCCAGGTCCGCCACCGCCTGCCCATGATCTCGCTCGATAACGCCATGAGCGACGTCGAGCTGGCGGAGTTCCACCGGCGGATCGCGACCGGTCTGGGGCTGTCCCGCGAGTCCGCGGCTGGGGTCCCCTACACCGCGGAGCCCAAGCTCGACGGGCTTGCGGTCAGCATCCGCTACGAGGACGGCTCCCTGGTCCAGGCGGCCACCCGGGGGGACGGGACCACCGGCGAGGACATCACCCAAAACGTCCGCACCATCCCCAGTGTCCCCCTGCGGCTCCTGGGCTCGGACTGGCCGGCAGTGCTGGAGGTGCGGGGCGAGGTCTATATGACCCACTTGGGCTTCGAGCGCCTGAACGCGGAGGCCGCCGCGCGGGGCGACAAGACCTTTGCCAACCCCCGCAATGCCGCCGCCGGGAGCCTGCGTCAGCTCGACCCGCGCATCACCGCCACCCGGCCGCTCGCCTTCTGCTGTTATGGCTGGGGGGAATTATCCCTGGACCCGGGCGAGAGCCAGCTCGCCATGCTGAAACGGATCGCGGACTGGCGCGTGCCCGTCTCCCGGGAGCTCAAGCGCGTCCTGGGGCTCGCTGGCTGCCAGGGCTATTTCCAGGACCTTGGGGCGCGGCGAGACGGACTCGGTTACGACATCGATGGGGTGGTCTTCAAGCTGGACCGCATCTCCGACCAGGTCGCCCTGGGCGCGACGGCTCATCACCCCCGCTGGGCCATCGCCCGCAAGTTTCCGGCTCAGGAGGCGCTCACCACCGTGGAGTCGGTGGAGTTCCAGGTGGGCCGCACCGGGGCTGTAACCCCGGTGGCGCGCTTGAAGCCTGTCCATGTCGGCGGGGTCACGGTCTCCAATGCGACGCTGCACAACATGGACGAGGTAGAGCGCAAGGACGTGCGCATCGGCGACACGGTCTATGTGCGTCGCGCTGGGGACGTGATCCCGGAGATCGTCCGGGTCCTGCCGGAGCGCCGGCCTGCGGACGCGCGGCCGGTGGCGCTTCCGGCCCAGTGCCCCGTGTGCGGTTCGGACGTCATCCGCCCCGCCGGCGAGGCGGTCGCCCGATGCAGCGGCGGCCTTTACTGCCCCGCCCAGCGCAAGGAGGAGATCCGTCACTTCGCCTCCCGAAAGGCCATGGACATCGAAGGTCTGGGCGAGAAGCTGATTGACCAGCTCGTGGATCTGGGCCTGCTGCGGGAGCCCGCCGATATCTATCGCCTGACCCAGGAGCAGCTCGCGGGGCTCGAGCGCATGGGAGAGAAGTCCGCCGCCAACCTGATCGAGGCCCGGGAGCGCAGCAAGGAGACCAGCTTCGCCCGGTTTATCTATGCCTTAGGGATAAGGGAAGTGGGGGAGGCGACTGCGGCGGCGCTGGCCGCTCGTTTCGACGGGATCGAGTCCCTGATGGCCGCCCGGGAGCCGGATTTTGTGCGCACCCGAGGGCTGCGGGGCGTGGGACCTAAGGCGGCGCAGTCGGTGCTTGCCTGGCTGGAGGAGCACCGGGATGCAAGGCCCGAGGGCACTGACCCTGCCGATCTGGGCGAATGGCTCGCCAGCCTGCGCATCCCCGGGGTCAGTCGCCCGGCGGCCCTGGCCCTGGGTCAGGCGTTCCGCGCGGTGGACGAGCTGCGCGGGGCCGAGCCGGCGGACCTCTATGCCAACACGACGAGCCTGGTCGAGGGGGTCGGTCCAGTGGTGGCGGCCCACATCGCCGGCTTCTTCGCCCAGGCACACAACCGGGAGGCAATCGCTCGGCTAATCGAGTCAGGCATCCGCTGGCCGGCCCACTCGGCCGCGGCCCCATCGGTCCGGCCTCTGGCGGGTAAGACCTTCGTGATTACCGGGACCCTGAGCCGCCCGCGGGATGCGATCAAGGCGCAGCTGGAGTCCCTGGGTGCCAAGGTTACCGGCAGCGTCTCGAAGAATACGCACTACTTGCTGGCAGGCGAGGAGGCCGGCTCCAAGCTGGAGACGGCGCGGACACTGGGGGTTCCGGTCATCGGCGAGCTCGAGCTGGCGGCCCTGATCTCCGGTGCGCCGACCGGGTCCTGACCCTCTGCCCCGGAATCCACGCCGCAAGGTATCATGTCCCTTTGCGACTAGGGGTTCTTGACGATTCCCCGTGCCGATGCCGATCCAACCGAGAACGTGGAGTCCGGATGAACGACCCGATTGACGAATCGCAGCCCGATCCGAGCCCGGATCCGATCCCAATCCTCGACAAAGAGCAGCGCATCTTGATCGCCATGCGCCAGACACTCGCGGCCGTGATCCGCGACCTGACGCCCCCGCCCGGAATGCGCCACCCGCTCTCGGACCGAACCATCGAGGACGTACGACAGTGCCTGATGCTGATCTCCGCCCGGGAGAAGGAGCTGGCAGACGCCCAGGGTCGCGGGGGGGAGCGCCCCCATTACGCCGACGAGCCCCAGCCGGCCCAGGTGGTGCCGATGGACGGGCTGCGCCGCAGATAAGGAGCGACGAGGTGAAGAAACCCAGACCTGCATGCAAGTACGCGCCCGGTGCGGGGGCGACCGCCCTGGTGGCGGCGGCCCTGCTATTGGCCCGGGTGGCCGCGCCAGGTGTCCGCGCCGAGGACGGCCGGAGAGATTGGTCCTACACCGGCGACACGGGTCCCGCGCATTGGGCCGAGCTGGCGCCCGGGCTAGAGATCTGCGCCCGGGGCCGGCTTCAGTCGCCCATCGATATCCGGGGGGCCGATCGTCTCCCCTATGTGCCGCTGGCCTTCCATTACCGCTCACAGACCATGGAGGCGCTCAACGACGGGCGCGGGGTCTATCTCTTGAGTCAGCCCGGGAGCGAGCTGCGCATTCGGGGGGAGCCTTACCGGCTCGCCGAGATCCGTTTTCATGTCCCTGGGGAGCACCGCGTGGAAGGTGCCGGGGCAGCGGCGGAGATCCAACTGGTGCACCTGGACGGGGAAGGACGGCAGATCGTGGTGGTGATCCCGGTCCGCCCCGGGGACCGCGGCAATACCACCCTGGCGCGCATCGTCGAGCGCCTGCCTTTGCGGCCGGGGGAGCGGGTCTCGTACCGGCAGGTCGGGATCAACCCGCTGTTCATACTGCCCACGGATCGGAGCTACTTCAGCTACACCGGCTCGCTCGCTACCCCCCCATGCAGCGAGCCCGTGTCCTGGATCCTGCTTGCCCACTCGGTAGAGCTAGACTCGGGGCTGCTTGACCGACTGGCCCGAGCCACGGGTCGCAATGCCCGACCGGTCCAGCCCTTGAACGGGCGTCCCGTTTACGCTTACCCACAGCACCGCTAGCGACCCGCTGACGATCGGTCATTCCGGACCCGGATCGGGAAGCGATTTGCCGACACTGACTGCAAGTCGCCAGATTCTCAGTCGCTTATTCCGACCCGAACGCCCGGGAGTCCTGCCCAACGGGAGGCGCCGAACGGTTCTTTGCCTCGTCTGAAAGCCGACTTCAGGAGCCGGCTCTCCTGGGGGCCGTCTGTTCTTCTCCGGGGCGCGAACCTATACTCTCAAGTCCTACAGATCTCTACCCCGGACCGGAGTAACCCATGAAAAAGGTCGAAGCGATTATCAAGCCCTTCAAGCTCGACGATGTTAGGGAGGCCCTGTCCGCGGCGGGCATCACCGGCATGACGGCCATCGAGGTTAAGGGGTTCGGCCGCCAGAAGGGCCACACGGAGCTTTACCGCGGGGCGGAGTACGTCGTGGACTTCCTGCCGAAGGTCAAGGTGGAGCTGGTGGTGACGGACGACAACCTGGACTCCTGCATCAACGCCATCACCGCCGCGGCCCGTACCGGCAAGATCGGCGACGGCAAGATCTTCGTCTCCGAGGTGACCCGAGTGGTGCGTATCCGCACCGGCGAGGAGAACGAGGCGGCGGTCTAGGCGCCGACGATACGATCTCACCGCTCGCCCATTGCGGGGTGCGTCCCGGTCGGAGTGCCGGCTCCCATCCGACGCCGTCGCCAGTCTTGCGTCGCCCGACCCAGTCCCGAGGCGGGGCGACTCAGTTCCGATCCAGGTTCATGTAGTCCCACAGCTTGCGGGTCAGGCTGACCTTGCCCGGGGCCTCGTCCGCGATGAAGCGGCCGGCCTTGCGGTTGACCTCCAGCACCCGTTGGGCATCCGCAGCGAGCTTTTCCTCGCCGAGGGCGCGATAGGCATCCACGAGTACGACCAGGGCATCCTGCACCGCCGGGGTGCGCTGGAAGCGCTCGATGACGTAGTTGGCCCGGTTGGCCGCGGCGACATAGGCCCCGCGCTTCATGTAGTAGCGCGCCACATTGACCTCGTGCTGGGCCAGATTGTTGCGCAGATAGACCATGCGCTGGCGTGCATCGGTGGCGTACTTGCTGTCGGGGAAGCGCTTGACCAGCTGGGAGAAATCCTCGAAGGCGTCGAGCGCCGCCCCCGGGTCCCGTTGGGAGGGGTCGGTGGGGACATATTTGTCCAAAAAACCCACGCTGCGGTTGTAATTGACGATGCCCTTCAGGTAGTAGGCATAGTCCACGTACGGATTCTGCGGATACAGCTTGATGAAGCGGTCAGCCGCTGCGATGGCCGCCTCCGGCTCCTCCGCCTTGTAGTTGGCATAGGCCACGTCGAGCTGGGCTTGCATGGCATAACGGCCGAAGGGGTAGCGGGCCTCCAGCTTTTCGTAGAGCTCGATGGCCTCCTTGTAGGACCCAGACTCCATGTCCTCGGACGCCTCCGCATAGAGCTTGGAGGCGCTCCAGCCCTCCGTGGTGTCGATCTCCTTACCGAAGATCCCGCAGCCGGCAAGGGTCGCCACGGCGAGGGTCGCGATCAGCAGCAGCGGGGCCAGTCGTGCTAAGGTTCGAGACATGTTGGGTCGTGACCGATTTCTAAACCGCGCGAGTATACCCGAAGCCGTCAGTGCCCGGATGGAACGAGCGGCGACCGGGCCTGAGGTGCCCAGACCGTGAGCGCCGCCTTGGGTGCCCACGCAGCTGGCGAGGGGTCGGTCGCGGTGCCGACCCGGGTGCTTCGTGACCTGCGCGTGGAAGACGGCCTGGCCGGTCTGCGCCTGGACCAGGCCCTGGCCCAGGCCTGGCCGGAGCTCTCGCGCAGTCGAATCCAGCAATGGATCGAGGAGGGTCTGGTCCAGGTCGACGGAAGGGCGCGCCGCCCCCGGGATCGGGTCTGGGGCGGGGAGGCAGTGCGGCTGGACGCGACCTTGCCACCCGACCTGCGGAGCGCACCCCAGGCGATCCCCTTGGGCGTGGTCCACGAGGACGCGGATATTCTGGTGCTGAACAAGTCCGCCGGCCTGGTGGTCCACCCGGCCGCTGGCAATCCCGACGGTACCTTGCTTAACGCGCTCCTGCACCATGCGCCTCAGCTCGCGACCCTCCCCCGAGCAGGCATCGTGCATCGGCTGGACAAGGAGACCAGCGGACTGCTGGTGGTTGCGAAGACCCTGGAGTCCCATCGCGCACTGGTGGAGCAGCTCAAGGCGCGCACGGTCCATCGGGAGTACCGCGCCCTGGTGGTTGGGGAGCTGGTGGCGGGAGGGACGGTCGACGCGCCGATCGGCCGGCACCCCACCCAGCGTACCCGTATGGCGGTGGTCCAATGCGGGCGCCCGGCCCTGACCCGGTACCGCGTGCTGGAGCGCTTCCCGGGCCATACCTTGCTGGGGGTCGAGCTCGAAACCGGACGCACCCACCAGATCCGGGTTCATCTTGCCCATGTCCGGCACCCCCTGCTGGGAGATCCCGCCTACGGTGTGCGACCGCGTCCCCCCAAGGCTTGCAAGCCGCAGCTCGTCGCCGCGATCCAGGGTTTCCCCCGCCAGGCACTTCATGCGATCGCCCTGGGTCTCGAGCACCCGCGAACCGGCGAGCCGATGCGCTGGGAGGCGCCCATGGCGCCGGACCTGGAGGCCCTGCTGACCCTTTTTCGCTCGGAGTCCCTTCGTGGACAGGATTGAGCCCGACTGGCCTGCACCGCCCTGGGTCCGGGCCTGTTGCAGCACCCGCGGCGGGGGCGTCAGCGAGGGCGCCTATGGGAGCCTCAACCTGGCCGACCACGTAGGGGACGACCCGTCCCGGGTCGCCCGCAACCGAGCCATCCTGTGCGACCGGCTGGGGCTCCCGGCTGAGCCACTCTGGCTCTCCAAGGTCCA
>JBGSOR010000192.1:0-1634 GCA_041738985.1 Chromatiaceae bacterium
GAAGGCCTTGTCCGTCACGAACCGCTCAGCCGTCACCGGACGTTTGAAGAGCCGGTGGCCGCCGTCGGCATCGAGCCATGCCGCGCCCGTGGCATGGGGCCCGCGCTCCTCGCTCAGTAGCAGCAGGCGGGTGAAGAGCCAGGCGAGGTGCTCCCGCTCCTCGGCTCGCCGTCGCTTTTTTCCGAAGATGACGCCTGCGAGCCCGCACATCAGGGTTTCCCTCCCTGCGGATCGACGATGAACCCGCGGAAGACGCCCTCGGCGTACTCCTTCGGGTGCTCCTCGATCCAGCGCGCGGCATCGGGATATCCGAGCTCTCCGGCCAGCCGGGCGACAACAGGCCGGTCGAGCATGTTGGTCAGCCCCGAGAGCCGGACGGTCTCGATGCCCTGCCATACACCAGCAGGAAGCGGTATCCGCCCGGGCTTGTCGTCCTGCACCTCGGCAAGGCCATGTTTGATCAGCGCATCAAGGAATGATGCGGCCTTTTCCTCGGGCGTGTCGCCTCGGACCGCCAGCTCGACACCGGACAGCATCTTGGCGTTGCGCAGGACCATGTCGATGTAGTCTTCCATGTCACGCTGGTCGGAAAAGAGCGTGGCACCTTTCATGGCCTGGACCACGTCGGTCACCGTCTCCCCGGTGAAGACCTCGCCGTCTTCTTCCAGCGGCTGCCCATTGAGGGTGGTGTTTCGGATCAGCACTCTCATGACGCGCCTCCTTGCGTCCCGCCGGTTTCGTCCCCCGAAAACGCCGGAGGCCGGGTTTCAGGCCCGGCCTCCGTGAGGGGTTTCGCCTTGGGGGCGGTTTGTTCGTCTGGTTTCACTCTGCCGCGTTTGAAGGCCGAGTCCCCCGGCAAGGCGGCGATCAGATGCTTGCGCGCGGTCTTGAATTCGTCCCCGATCAGCCCCAGGTGAAGCAGGAAGACCCGAAAGTCGTACCGGGCGCTTTGGGGATCGAAGGACCGCTTGCGGCTCGATGCGGCCCGGCCGTTCAGCGCCTTGGCCGCCACGGCCAGGACCAGTTGGATGTAGGCTTTCACCTTGCCCGCGTGTAGCGTCCCCTCGAACCAGCGGAACTCGACCGTGCCGCGGTACCAGACGTTGTGCAGATTCACCCCGTGGTAGCGGGTGCTGTCGTAGTGCTGTGGCTGCCGGTTGTGGTAGCCGTACCAAATGTGGTTGAGCTGGTCCCTGGTCCTGGGACGGCGGCGCTCGATCTGCGCGATGAGATCGTCGCTCACCGGCTTGCTGTAGCTCCGTCGACGGGTTTCGTTCACGCCCAGGGCGGTGAGGATGAGCGCTTCCTGTTTGTAGACGATCTTGGCGAGGTTCGCGAGGGTCCGGCCGTCGAAGGCTGTGGCGTCGACGTGCACGTGGATGCCGCAACGGTCGTCCACCTTGGCCCCGCAGGCCCGCACCGCCCGAACGACATCCTGGAGGGCGGGGATGTCCTCGTAGGACAGGACGGGGCTCACCACCTCGGCCCGCAGATGGACCGGCACATTGATGAGCGAGCCGTCGGATACCACTTTCCAGACCCGTCCATGGTCGTCGGTGACCTCCCAGGGGTCGAAACTCCCCGGGCTGCCGATGTGGCGGACCTGGCCGCCCACCACCGACTGGATCGCCTGG
>JBGSOR010000218.1:0-10734 GCA_041738985.1 Chromatiaceae bacterium
GCGGCGGGCTCCGCGGGCGCCGGCTCGGGCGTGGCGCCGAAGGTCCGTCTGGCGGAATAGTCACGGAGCGATGCGGACGCCGCGCGTGGAGCAACGTTCGCGCGCTTGGCCTTGGATGGAGCACGGACCACGACGATTGCCTCCCGCACGGACCATGGGAATGTTAGCGAACGAGCGGGGACTCCCACTCAGGATCCCACTCAGGAAGCCTGCGGCCGCGTGCATGGTGTGCCGGGCGGCTTCGGCTTTCCGTTCGGTAACGCACCAAGGCCTTAGACCTACGTCGCCGATCGACAGCGATGCATGAGGGCTTCCGGCTCAGAACGCCTCCGACCTGATTCCTTCCGAGGAAACGTAACTCCCCTCCACTGTGCGGTGCCGCACCGAGGGCGTTCGCAGCTTGGGTGTAGTGTGTCTTTACAGCGAGAGGAACCGTGCTTCCACGCTCGGGCCGTGGCTATCGTGGTCATGGCGCAATGACCTTTCGGGAGATCCCCATGAACAAAGAGCAAGTCAAAGGCCGTATCGAAGAAGCGACCGGTAAGGTCAAGGAAGTGACCGGCCATGTGGTCGGCAACAAGGACTTGGAGGATAAGGGAAGCAGGCAGAAGAACACCGGCAAGGCTCGGGCGGACGTTGGCGATTTGGCGGAAGAGAGTAAGAAGAGCCGCTAACTCGTCAAGGGCGTTCGCTAGATGGCAGATGGGAAGCTGGGTTTTCTCTGCGTCGTGCAAGGCGGTTACCGCAGTACTCCAATCGATCGAGCATCTCGTCGCTAGCCGAGCGAGTATGGGCGGTGCCGCTTGATGGGCTCGCTGGGCTTAGGGCCCGCCAAGACCCAGGGCCGTGGCCGACACGGGAGCCCCAATGGATGACCTTAAACACATCGACGAGCGCTCCTTGATAGAATTGCTCGCGGCCCTGCGCCGCGAGATTTTCGACCATTCGGATCCCGACTGCGCGATCCAGGACCTTCAGGTCCACCGGCTCGAGCTGGAGCTCCAGAATCGGGAGCTGCGGGACGCCCAGCAAGCCCTTGAGGAGTCTCGCGACCGCTACGCGGACCTTTACGACTTTGCCCCGGTGGCCTATGCCACCATCGACCGTTCGGGCCAGATCACCCAGATGAATCTGACCGCCGCCCAATTGCTGGGGGTAGAGCGAGGGGTGGCGCTTAACTTGCTGTTGACTGCGCGGGTCCCGCCAGCCGACGGACTCGCCTTGCTCGACAGCCTCGCGCGTGTGCTGGCCACGGGCGAGGCGCAGTCCATCGAGCTCACCCTGGACGCACGCCCACCCCGGCATCGGCGCGACCTGCGCCTGCAGATTCGCCGCGAGGGTCCACACGGGAGCGCGAGGGCCCCGACGGCGTGCCGAGCGGTTCTCTTGGATATCACCGAAGTCAAGAGGGCACAGGCGGTCATCCAAGACCAACAACGCTTTCTCCAATCCGTTGTCGACGGGATCGCGGACCCCATACGGGTCACTGGCCTGGAACACCAGATTCTGCTGATGAACGCGGCGGCACAGGCGGCTACCGGCGACGGCGGCTCCAGCGACGGCGGACCGGACTCTCCGCGCCCGGCGCCGGAGGTACTGGCCCGCGGTACGGTCGTCAAGGCGATCCAGCGTCTCCTGGTCCCGGACGGGCAGACCCGGTGGATCGAGCACATCGGCGCGCCGCTACGCGGCGCTGTAGGCGAGACCCTGGGGGTCGTCGAGTCCTCGCGCGACATCACGGAGCATGTGGAGCTGGCGAAACGGCTCCAAGAGCGCGAGCGGCAACTGGAGCAGCTGGTCATGCACGACGGACTCACTGGGCTGCCCAACCGGGCGCTGTTTACCGACCGCCTTGGGCACGCCATCCGTCAGGCCCACCGGGAGCGGCATCAGGCGGCCGTGCTCTTCGTCGATCTGGACCGGTTCAAGGCGATCAACGACAGCCTGGGACACCCAACCGGAGACCAGGTCCTGAAGCAGGCGGCCGAGCGCATGCGTGCCCTGGTGCGGGAGAACGACACCGTCGCCCGCCTGGGTGGCGATGAATTTGCTATCGTCCTGTGTGCTTTGGAGCGTGGAGCCGACGCCGGACTGGTCGCCCACAAGCTTGTCGAAGCCTTCAAACGCCCCTTCGCGGTCGATGCCCGGCCGCTCTTTGTGACCGCCAGCATCGGCATCAGCCTCTACCCGGCAGACGGCGACGACGCGGACACCCTGGTGCGCCACGCCGACTCGGCCATGTACCGTGCCAAAGACCAGGGCCGAGATACCTTCCGCTTCTACACCGAGGACACGACAGTGCGCATCTTCGCCCAAGTCTCACTGGAGGCCGCGTTACGCAAGGCACTACTCAACGACGAGCTCGAGCTTCACTACCAGCCGCAGCTCGATCTGGCGACCGGCCGCATCGTTGGTCTGGAGGCCTTGATCCGCTGGCACCACCCGACGATAGGCCCTGTGGAGCCGAGGCGGTTCATTCCGCTGGCGGAGTCGACCGGATTCATCGTCCCCCTCGACGTCTGGGTGATCCGCACCGCTTGCAGTCAAATGAAGGCATGGCAAGACCAGGGACTGCTGACCGACGCGGCGGTCTGGGTTAACCTATCGAACCGCGACATGCAGAATGCGAGCCTGGCGGAGACCATCGACGGCATCGTCAGGAGGGTCGGCCTGAAGCCTTCCGCCTTGGGGGTAGAGATCACCGAAACCTGGATCATGGCCGACTACGAGTCGGCGGCAGGAACCATCCGGCACCTCCAGGCCCAGGGGATCGAGGTTGCGATCGATGACTTCGGCACCGGCTATTCGTCCCTGGCGGCGCTCCAACGCCTGGGGGTGCGTGCGCTCAAGATCGACCAGTCATTCGTCGTCGGGCTGCCGCGGGACGAGGTCGGCTGCGCCATCGCCCGCGCGATCATTGCCCTGGGGGAGGCACTGAGGCTCAAGGTGATCGCCGAAGGGGTCGAGACCCAGGCGCACGCGGACTTTTTCAAGGCCGAGGGGTGCCAGGTCGGCCAGGGCTATCTCTACAGCCGACCGCTCCCGGCGGCAGCGCTGGGGACCTATGTCAGGGGCCAGGGCTGACGCTAGGCGCCGCAAAGGACAGTTGCGAAGGTTTTCCGGTCCGCTCCTGCCGCAGACGCGAAGACGCGAAGACGCGAAGACGCGAAGACGCGAAGACACGAAGACACGAAGACACGAAGACACGAAGACACGAGCGGCTACTGGCGACCGACCGCATCTTCAACCCTCCGAGGCCGCAATGACGGATTTCAGGAATCTCGACAACCGCTCGCTGGACGATCTGCTCGCGACGCAGCGGTACGATGACTTGGGGACTTCCGACCCACGCCGGCTGGTCCAGGAGCTGCGGGTCCACCAAATCGAGCTGGAGCTCCAGAACCGGGAGCTGCGCGCGGCCCAGCAGGCGCTGGAGGAGTCGCGGGACCGCTACGCGGACCTCTACGATTTTGCCCCGGTGGCCTATGCCACCATCAACCGCTCGGGCCAGGTTACCCAGATGAACCTGACCGCTGCCCAGTTGCTGGGGGTGGAGCGGGGACGGGTCCTGGACCCGATCCTCGGCACATGGCTCGCGCCCGGGGACGGGCGCGCCTTGCTCGCCAGCCTCGCGCGCGTGCTGGACAACGGCGACGAGGAGTCCATTGAGGTCACCCTGGCAAAGGCACCGGAGGTCCAGCGGGATCTGCGCCTGGTGATCCGCCGCGAGGGCTCGCACCCGCCCGGCGAGCCCGCCTGCCGCGTCGTCCTTTTGGATGTCACCGAGCACGCGAATCTAAACAGACTGCTCAGGGAACGGGAGGTCCAACTGGAGCTCCTGGCCCACTTCGACGGACTGACCGGGCTGCCCAACCGGCTGCTGTTCGTTGATCGGCTGAAGCAAGCGATGCTTCAGGCCCGCCAGGAGCACCTGCAGGTGGCCGTTCTTTTCCTCGACCTGGACCGCTTCAAGACGATCAACAATACGCTGGGACACCCCGCCGGGAACCAGGTGCTCAAGCAAGCGGCGCAGCGGATGCGCGACCGGGTGCCGGAGGGCGATACGGTCGCCCGACTGGGCGGGGATGAGTTCGCCATTCTCCTCGGGTCATTGGAGCACGGCGACAGCGCCGGGCTGGTGGCCAACAAGCTGCTCGCGTCCTTCGAGCAGCCCTTCGCCATCGATGGCCAGCTGCGCTATGTGACCGCCAGCATCGGCATCAGCCTCTACCCCGAGGATGGCGAAGACGCAGAGATCCTGGAGCGAAACGCCGACGCGGCCATGTATCGGGCCAAGGACCAAGGCCGCGGCACCTTCCGGTTTTACACCGAGGAGATGACGGCGCGGGCCTTCGCCCAGGTCACCCTGGAGGGGGCCCTGCGCCAGGCTATCGCCCATCGGGAGTTCGTCATCGACTACCAGCCCCAGCACAACCTCGAGACCGGTGAAATCGTCGGCTGCGAGGCCCTACTCCGTTGGAACCACCCCCTGTTGGGCCTGATCGGCCCGGAACGGTTTCTTCCATTGGCACAATCCAGTGGGCTCATCCTCCCCATCGGGGTCTGGCTGGTGGGCACAGTCGTCGCACAGCTGAAGGAGTGGCGCGAGCAGGGGTTATTGGCGGGTGCGGCGGTCTGGATCAACCTGTCCGAGCGGGATATCCAGGACCAGAACCTGACCGAGACCATCGAAGGCATCCTCAAGGCGGTAGACGCGGAGCCCGGTGCCCTGACGGTGGAGATCGCCGAGACCTTGGCCATGGCGATCCCGGAGGTGACGGCAGTGGCTGGGCCCATCCGCCGCCTCCAAAGACAGAGCGTCAGGGTTGGCATCGATGACTTCGGCACCGGATACCCCGCCTTGGCCGCCGTCGATAGACTGGCGGTGCGCGAGCTCAAGATCGACCGATCGTTCGTCGCCCGCATTCCGGGGGACGCGCTCGGCTGCTCCATCGCCCGGGCGGCCATCGCCCTGGGCCTGGCGCTGGGTCAGCGCGTCGTCGCCGAGGGGATCGAGACCCAAGCCCAGGCAGGCTTCTTCAAGTCCGAGGGGTGCCGGATCGGTCAGGGTTTCCTGTTCAGTCCGCCGCTACCGGCCGCCGAGCTCGCGACCTATGTCAGGGGCCAGAGCACACAGTCCGCGCCGCCCGATCCGCGCGGTGCCGACTAGACTGCCGGCTTCGAGGGCCACCGACTTCCGGTCGACTCAACGCGCGCCGTGTTCACGGCGCGACCCGCGGCCGGGCCGCGTCATTCCGCAACCGCATCGGGGAGCAGGCGGGAAAACTCTTTCTCGACAACCGCGTAGCACTCGCACACCCGCGCCTCCAGACCCCGTCGATCCAGTAGTTGAATACGACCCCGACTGTAGTGGATCAGCCCGGCACGCTGCAATCTCCCCGCGGCCTCGGTCACGCCCTCGCGCCGCACCCCCAGCATGTTGGCGATCAGCTCCGGAGTCATCGTCAGCTCGTTCGTGGGCAACCGGTCGAAACAGAGGAGCAGCCAGCGACAGAGCTGCTGATCCAACGTATGGTGCCGATTGCAGACGGCCGTCTGCGCCATCTGGGTCAGCAGGGCCGAGGTGTAGCGCAGCAACAGGCGCTGGAAGGCCCCAGAGAGCTCGACCTCCTGCTTGAACACCTGCCCCTTAAGCAGATAGGCATGGCCCGCGCTCTGCACCACAGCCCGATTCGGCATGGAGTCGCTGCCCAGGAACAGGGCGATGCCCAAGATGCCCTCGTTGCCGATCACGGCGGTCTCCGCGGACGCACCATTCTCCATGACGTGCAATAGCGACACGATGGCGTCGGTGGGGAAATAGACATGGGACAACCGGCCCCCGGACTCGCACAGGGCCTCGCCCAGCGGCAACGAGACCAGCTTCAGGTGGGGAGCCAGTCGGTCGAAAACGGGGGCGGGCAGAACGGCGAGCAGATGGTTACTGCGCGGACTCAAAGGGGTCGACGTCATAGATTTGAGCAACCCTGAAAGATTTCTTGGGAGGAGCTTGATCGCTGGTCGCCGCACAGCGCACACAGTACGCCACGGCACAGACCGCCCCATGGACAGGCGCGCATTATATGTCTATGGCGCGGGAGACGAGGCTCCGTACAACCCGTAAGGCTTGCCCGCGCGAGCCACCGCGACGGCAAGCCGCCGAAACACCCGGACCTCCGCGTTCCGATATGTTTGGTCTAACGGAATCGACCTTCACGCGGACCACGGCGAGGACGCCGCCGGCAGGATGACCAAGGCAGCCGTCGCCGGCTGTCTGCTGTTTTCCCTCTTCGGTTGTACCTCGATGGCAGCTCAGCGTACCGACGCGGTTGCCGTCGATGTGCCGACGGCATGGTCTGGCGCGATCGCCTCGACCGGTCTGGAGGCGAGCTGGGAGCTCGATATCTTCGGCGCCAACCGCAGTGCCGTGGCGGCCAGCAAGGCCACCGCCAGGGCCAGTGCCGCGAATCTGGGCGAGCCGACACGGGTAGCGCCATTTACACGGCCTTTCCCTATTCGTTCGACACCGCCACACAGATAACCTTCTATCCCAGTACGCTATGTTTGCCAGCGCACTGACTGCACGGGTCTTTCGGACTACGTTAGCGACATCGCGGCGGACCTTCTCGCGGGTGACCCAACTAGGGCTAGCAATTCTAATCGACCAAGACCGCTCCGATAGGCCGCTTCGGCAATAGTCGCTCGATTTGCCGACTCGATTCTTGGTTGCCAACCACGGCTCTTAGCGCTCCCCCAAAGGTAGCTTCATGAAATATCAAATACTGACCGTCGTGATCATCGCTGCGCTCGGCTCGGCCAGCTGCGCTGGACCTCAAGGCCCCGCAGGGGCTCAAGGTGCAACCGGACGCACCGGGCAGACTGGCGTCGATACCCTGATCGTGTCTCCGTCGCATCCCAGTCGGGTGACAACCGTTGATACGGTGATAGCCGCGCCTGTCGACACCGTAATTGCCACGCCAGTGCGTCCGGTCAGAAACTCTTATTGGGCTGAGGATACCTATTACCACTACTAACAATCGGTGGTCGCCGACAGCGGCGCAATTGAGCACACAGGCCGCGAATCAAGCTAGCACAAGCCAGGAAAACAGCGATATTCCGGCATTTCACTCGAAATGCCGGATGCTGGGACCCGACCCTTATCGGCTCTCAGACGTTGACAGACTTCCGGCGGGCATCTTAGCGGGTCCGTTCCGGAGTACTCGCGGTTGGGCGCGGGGGGCGCGAGCTCCGCCCGCAGGGACGAACCGAACGGGGTCGTCGGCCAGGACGCCGGAGCCGCCGCATTTGTGCGATGGCCGACCGGGCAATAGACTACCGCGCTTTCCAGTTGCCCCCCGCGGACCCCGGCCCCATGCGCACCTCGCAGTTCCCGCTCCAGACCGTCAAAGAGACCCCAGCCGACGCCGAGGTCGCCAGCCACCAACTGATGCTGCGAGCGGGCATGATCCGCAAGCTGGCGGCCGGACTCTACACCTGGCTGCCCCTGGGCCTGCGGGTGCTGCGGAAGGTGGAGCGGATCGTACGCGAGGAGATGGATCGGGCAGGCGCCCTGGAGGTCCTGATGCCCGCGGTGCAGCCGGCGGAGCTGTGGATCGAGTCGGGCCGCTGGGAGCAGTACGGTCCCGAGCTCTTGCGTCTAAAGGACCGCCACCAGCGGGACTTCTGCTTCGGCCCGACCCACGAAGAGATCATCACCGAGCTGGCTCGCAACGAGCTCAAGAGCTACAAGCAGCTTCCGATCAACTTTTACCAGATCCAGACCAAGTTCCGCGACGAGATCCGCCCGCGCTTCGGCGTCATGCGAGCACGCGAGTTCCTGATGAAGGACGCCTATTCCTTCCATGCGGACGACGCGTCCCTGGCCGAGACCTACAGGGTCATGCACGAGACCTACTCGCGGATCTTCACCCGCTGCGGACTCGACTTCCGCCCGGTGCAGGCGGACACCGGCAGCATCGGGGGCAACGCCTCCCACGAGTTTCATGTGCTCGCCTCCTCGGGGGAGGACGCCATCGCCTTCTCTTCCGACAGCGACTACGCCGCCAACGTAGAGCTGGCGGAGGCCGTGGCCCTGGCAGACAAGGCGCCAGCCCCGGCCGAGGATCTGCGATCGGTCGATACGCCGAATGCCAAGACCATCGCCGACCTGGTGGAGCAATTCGGCCAGCCCATCGAGCGGACCGTGAAGACCCTGGTCGTGGCAGCCGCACCCGGCGGCCGCTCGCCGCTGGTCGCCCTGCTCGTGCGTGGCGATCATGAGCTCAATGCGGTCAAGGCCGAAAAGCTGCCCCAGGTCGCTTCCCCGCTTCGCATGGCCTCCGAGGCGGAGATCCGAACCGCTATCGGCGCCGGACCCGGCTCGCTCGGACCCAAAGACCTGCCCATCCCCTGCATCGTGGACCGCACCGTCGCGGTGACCGCCGACTTCAGCGCCGGTGCCAACCAGGACGGCCAGCACTGGTTCGGGCTCAACTGGGGCCGGGATCTGCCGCTGCCCGAGGTCGCCGACCTGCGCAACGTCGTGGAAGGGGATCCGAGCCCGGACGGGCGCGGGACCCTCACCATCGCCCGCGGGATCGAGGTCGGACACATTTTCCAGCTCGGGCGCAAGTACAGCGACGCGATGAAGGCGACAGTGCTGGGCGAGGACGGCCGAGCGCTCACCATGACCATGGGCTGCTACGGCATCGGCGTTTCCCGCGTGGTGGCCGCCGCCATCGAGCAGAACCACGACGAGCGCGGCATCTGCTGGCCCGCCCCCATCGCCCCCTTCGAGGTCGCGCTACTACCCATGAAGCTCGGCAAGTCCTATCGGGTGCGCGAGGCCACCGAGCAGCTCTATGCCGACTTACAGGCCGCCGGTATCGAGGTCCTGCTCGACGACCGCGACGCCCGCCCCGGATTCATGTTCGCCGACATGGAGCTCATCGGTATTCCCCACCGTATCGTGGTGGGCGACAAGGGCCTGGACGACGGGCTGGTCGAGTACAAGGGACGGCGGGATGCGGAGATGCAGCTCGTGCCCATCGCCGAGATCGTCGGTTTTATCGAGTTGCGAGTGGCGAGGGCCAAGTAGCTAGGGGCAAGTGGCGAGTTGCGAGGGCCGAGTTGCTAGGAGGAGCGGACATGGAGATCCCAGATCTTCGCTCCGAGCCGCCAGCCACCCGCCCCTCTTCCTCGCTACTCGCCACTCGCTACTCGCTACTCGCTACTCGCTACTCGCTACTGTCTTCCTAGCCACTCGCAACGAGCCACGCGCAACTTCCCATGCATAAAGAAGCCTCCTTCGACCGCGACCAGCTCCTCGCCTGCGGACACGGCGAGATGTTCGGGCCCGGCAACGCCCAGCTCCCGACGCCCAACATGCTGATGATGGACCGCGTCCTGCGCATCGCGGACTTCGGCGGCGCCAACGGAAAGGGCGAGATCCTGGCGGAGCTGGACATCCACCCGGACCTCTGGTTCTTCCAGTGCCATTTCCCGGGGGATCCGGTCATGCCGGGCTGTCTCGGCCTGGACGCACTGTGGCAGCTCGTGGGCTTTTACCTGGCCTGGATCGGAAACCCGGGGCACGGCCGGGCGCTCGGGGTCGGGGAGGTCAAGTTCACGGGCCAGGTGCTGCCGACCGCCTCGAAGGTCACCTACCATATCGACATGAAGCGTGTCATCAGCCGCAAGCTGGTGCTCGGGATCGGCGACGGGACGGTTCAGGTGGATGGCCGCGTCATCTATACGGCCAAGGACCTGCGGGTGGGTCTCTTCACCTCCACCGAGGGCTTCTGAGCTACGTCGACTCCAAGACCTTTCGGCGCTGGGTCCTGCGGCCGGCCGAAGGGGTCTTTCTCTTCCACCCGCGGGCGCTGGAGCGCCTGCTGCGTCCCCGCATCCCCGACGAGCCTCGACCGCGTCCGGGCGAGGTCTACTACCACCTGATCCCGCGCCAACCCTTCCTCGCCGGTCTGGAACAGGAGAACCCGGAGGCCCTTTCCGTCATCGAGGGGCTGCCCCTGCCGGACAACGTGATGCTGCTGCCCATGCCAGCGGCAACGGTGCTCCGCTCCACGCCGGAGCGGACCCTGCTGCGCGACTATTGGGGCCGGCGCTTCGAGGGAGAGCTGGCGAGGGCCTGGCAATCGGTCCGGGAAGACAACCAGGACCAACGTCGATTCGGATCCGAGTCCCTGGCCGCTCTGATCGGCGAGACCGCCATGTCGGAGGCCCTGGATGTCCTCGCCCGGACCGGGGTACCGGGTGCTGCCGAGGGACCGGCCGCATTGTGCCGCGCCTTCGTCGCCCGCACCGTACGCCTGCGCTACTTCGCGCCCGGCACGCGTGGCTGCCACTTCCCTGCTGTCCCGGATTGGTCGGCCCTGGACGACTGGCTGGAAGAGGGCGGACTCGACCTACCCCCGCCCCTCTCCACGGCGCGGCTGCCATTCCTCCTGGAGCGCAGTCGGCCTGCGGCCGCCTGCGGGCCCCCCGCCTTCCGGGTCCCGCTCCCGGCGGACCTGCCTTACGGTCGCTCGGATCCGGACCGGATCCCCGTCGCCAATCTCGCCGCGAACGGCCTGGATACCCCGGCGACCGAAGGGACCAAGGCAGACCCGTCGAGACCCGCCCCGGTCGAGACCGGGCCGACCCATGAGTCCCTGTCCCCGCTGGATGCTCAGTGCCTGGCGGCACTGCGCCGGGGCACCGCCATCCGGCGCCGCA
>JBGSOR010000217.1:0-6540 GCA_041738985.1 Chromatiaceae bacterium
GGCCTGGGACTCGCCATCGCCCAGGACATCTGCGACGCCTACGGCGGCGAGCTCGGGTTCAGGCGCGCCAGCCTGGGGGGACTTGCCGTCGCCCTGCGGCTGCCTGGGGGCATGTCGGCGGCTTGATGCCCGGCCCAAGGGCCAAGTCGTGGAGCCGGGCGCGCATGGGCGCGGCGTACTATGCTCTTTTGGCAGCCCAAGCCAGCTAGCCTGCCGGCAGCCCGACCGCCATGTCCGCCGTACTCGACAATCCGCCTGCAAGCCACTGTATTCAATGTCGGTCAGACGGGAGCGCCACGGGGTACTGCAAGCGCATCGGCCCGCGGCACCCCTCGCTGAGCACCCATCCGGATCCGGAGCGCGGTGCTACCGCGCTCGTCCGGTCGCGATGGGGGTGCGCTGTGCGAATCCTCGGTCCCTATCGGTTGGAGACGGAGTTGTCCGAATTCGGTCGACCTGCGCCGCCCGTCGGGACTCGTTTCTCCAACGCCCAACTCAGGATCTCAATCATGTCGATCTTTCCACTGAGCTACCGTGTCGTCGGCCAGGACGACTACATGTTGGAGATCGCCGTCGGCACGGATGGCGGTTATTGCGTGAATTGCGGCGATCACACCAGCCACGAGCCACGCAGCGGCACGCTGGACAAGACCCGACGCGCCAAGCTTGAAGCGGTAATGGGCCGAGCGGTCGAGTGCCTGGGCCAGTCCTGGACGAGCCCGGCCCCGGAGGGCGCGGAAGGATTCAACGCCGAGCTGGCCTTAGGTGAGGGCGCCGCGCGGCGGGTCTTCCGTTTCTGGGAGGGCGCACTGGGGGAGCAGCCGGAGCTTGAGGCCGCCGTGCGAGAGCTGGAAGTAATCTGATCCTCCGGGCGCCAGTCGCCTAAGTCGAATCCACTAAGATGAGCCACCCCCTCTCCACGTCCTTTCTCGAATGGCGCGACGAATGGACCCTGGAGGTGGGCTTCATGGACGAGGACCACCGGCACCTCGACGCGCTTGTGAACCGTCTGGCCCGGGACTTCGGGGTCCGGCCGAGCCCGGGTCAGCCACCCCCGCAGCTTCACGGCCCGCCCCTGTCGAAGGCCCTGGAGGAGCTGGTCCAGGAGGCGCGCTTGCACTTCCAGCGCGAGGAGGAGGTGATGCGAACGGACGGTTACCCGAACTACGCCGACCACAAGGCCGACCACGATCTACTCCTCGCAGAGCTCAGCGTCCTGATCCGGGAGCTTCAGGATGCGCAGGCACGGCACCTGGACGAGGCGGTCCTCGGCCAGCTAAAGGACTGGCTCCTGGGACATGTGCTGGACTTCGACCGCCGGTTGGCGGACTTCCTCAAGAATCCCGAACAGGTCGAGCCCGCTCCGGTGAGCAGCGATTAGCCCCCCATGGATAGGTCCGCGGGAAGTCCGCGCAGCTCGAGCAGAGACTGCCGCAAGGCGCCGAGTGCGGAGCCGAGGAGCAGGTTTGCGATCAGGACGACACCCACGATCCTTGAGCCCACTGGCGCATCTGATACCAGACCCGTCCCAGGTGCTCGTGAACCGCGTAATAGCTGGTGAGAAAGGCCGGGGCCGAGGGAAGCCAGTCGTAGAGTCTGCTGTCCGGTTGGCTCAGTCGATGGGTGACGAATCCGGTCGGGGCCGGCGTGACGGCGAGCCCCGCCCGCTTGCATGCCTCCACCGCCCGCGGCAGGTGCGACGCGGTAGTCACGAGCAGCACGTGGGAGATGCCATCCCGTTCCAGCATCGCCTTGGAGAGGGCGGCGTTCTCCCAAGTATCCCGGCTCTGGGACTCGACCCCTGCCACCGGCACCCCGAGCTCGTCTTCGAGGGTCTTCGCCATCAAGACCCCGACCGGCGAGGTCCGCTCCCCAGGCACCACGCCCCCGGTCACATAGAGCGGTAGGCCGGTGGCACGCTGGAGCGCGGCCCCGTAGCGGACACGCTCCATGCTGAAGCGATCGAGGGTGTCGCCCCCGTACTCCGGGGCCCCGGCATAACGACCCGCGCCGAGCACCAGAATTGCCTGGGCCGCTGGGGGGAAGGGTCCGACCGGATTCAGGGCCGGATAGGGTTCCAGTGGGCCCATCAGGAGGGTCGCGACCGCCGGCAAGCTCATCAGGGCGAGGATGGCGGTGGCAGCGAAGAGCAGGACTCGCCCGAGCACGCCTCGCACCAGCAGAAAGGCAGCCGCCAGCATCAGGATCAGGATGCCGGGAGGAACGAGGAGACTCTTCAGGATCGCGTAGGCCATAGCGCGCCTAACCGCCGACCAGGCCCCGGGCCTGGAGATCCGCGTGATAGGAGGACCGGACCATGGCCCCGCTGGCCACGTTGGAGAACCCCATCGCCTCCCCCGCGCGCCGGAGCGCATCGAACTCGTCCGGCGTCCAGTAGCGGCGCACCGGCAGGTGCTCGCGGCTGGGCTGGAGGTATTGGCCGAGCGTCAACATCTCGCAGCCATGGGCGCGCAGGTCCGCCATGGTGGCCAGCACCTCCTCGGCCTCTTCCCCCAGGCCGAGCATGAGGCCTGACTTGGTGGGCACCCCCGGTTCGGCGGCCTTGAAGTCCGCCAGGAGCCGCAGGGAGCCCGCATAGTCCGCGCCTGGACGGGCCTGGGGATAGAGCCGCGGGACCGTCTCCAGGTTGTGATTAAAGACATCCGGCACCGCATCGCCGGCAAGCTGAGCCAGCGCCACCGACTCCCGGCCCCGGAAGTCTGGCACCAAGACCTCCAGGCGGGTCTGTGGGCAACGGTCCCGCACCGCCCTCAGGCAAGCGGCAAACTGGCCCGCCCCACCGTCCCGCAGGTCGTCCCGATCGACCGAGGTAATGACCACGTAACGCAGGCCCAAGACCGCGACTGTCTCAGCCAGATGCCCCGGCTCTGCCGGGTCCGGTGCCTCCGGACGTCCGTGGGCCACGTCGCAGAAGGGGCAGCGGCGGGTGCACAGATCCCCCAGGATCATGAAGGTGGCGGTGCCGTGGTTGAAGCACTCGCCGAGATTCGGGCAATTGGCCTCCTCGCAAACGGTCGCCAGGTGCGACGCCCGCAGGATTCGGCGAATGCGCGCCACTTCGGGGCCCACAGGGGCCCGAGCGCGGATCCAGCTGGGCTTGCGCAGGGGCTGGCCCGCGAACTCCACCTTGACCGGGATGCGCGAGACCTTGTCTGCACCGCGCTGGTGGCTCTCCGGGGTTGCGCGCGAGGGCGGGGCGAGTCGACGCAGGTCGGTCATGGGGAAGGTCCGGCGGCTTGTGTTTAACACCAAGACATGGGGGCGCGGGCTGGAAGTCTAATGCGGTCGGCCAGGCGGAGCCCCGAAGTTGCCACCCGCCATGTCGACCGAGCGCAGGCGATTGCGGCAGCTTGGCCGAGCCATCACCCGTTGAGCGCCAGATGGACCCAGATGCTCGCGAAATACCCGAGGGCGATCGCCGGGGTCCACTTCAGGTGCCCGAAGAAGGTGTAGATGCCACGCGCCTGGCCCATGAGCCCGACGCCCGCCGCGGACCCGATGGACAGGAGCGAGCCCCCGACCCCAGCAGTCAGGGTGACCAGCAGCCACTGGGTTCGATCCATGTCCGGACTCATGGACAGCACCGCGAACATGACCGGGATGTTGTCCACCACCGCGGAGATCAACCCAACCCCAATGTTAGCCGCCGTCGGCCCCCATTGCATGTACATGACCTCCGAGGCCAGGGAGAGATAGCCCACATAGCCCAGTCCGGCGACGCACAGCACCACCCCATAGAAGAAGAGCAGCGTGTCCCATTCGGATCGGGCGATCGGCTCGAAGACATCGAAGGGGGTCATATCGCCAACCTGGTTCGCCAGGTCCCCATTACGATTGGTCCACCGATGGTGCGTCTTGCGCAGGTAGAAGCCGAAAAACTGGAGATAGCCGAGCCCGGTGAGCATGCCGATTACGGGCGGCAGGTGGAAGAACTGATGGAAGCTCACAGCGGTCGCGATCGTGAGCAGGAACAGCGCGAGGATACGCCGCGCGCCGCGTTTCATGGGCACATCGACCGAAGACGTCTCGGGCTTGAGATCGGGCACCGCGAAATGCATCAGGGCCGCAGGGATCAGCCAATTCACCAGGGATGGTATAAACAGGGGGAAGAAACCGAAGAAATCGATAATGCCCTTCTGCCAGACCATCAGGGTGGTGATATCGCCGAACGGGCTAAAGGCCCCGCCCGCATTGGCTGCCACTACGATGTTGATGCAGGCGAGCGTCACGAACTTACGGTTGTCGCCCCCCACCGCGAGGACGACCGCGCACATCAGCAGTGCAGTCGTAAGATTGTCCGCCACCGGCGAAATGAAGAAGGACAGGATGCCGGTCATCCAAAACAGGGCGCGCAGCCCGAAGCCCTTGCGGATGAGCCAGGCGCGCAGGGCCTCGAAGACCCGCCGCTCCGCCAAGGCGTTGATGTAGGTCATCGCCACGAGCAGAAACAGCATCAGCTCCGAGAAGTCCAGGAAGGCATGGCGGACCGCCTGCTCTGCCGCCTGCGGCGCCCCCTGTTGGGCGGAGACATAGGCGAGCATGGCCCAGATCAGGCCGGCAGCGATAATCACCGGCTTGGACTTGCGCAGGTGCAGGAACTCTTCCGTCATCACCAGCAGGTAGGCGAGGATGAAGATCGAAAGCGCTGCCAGCCCCACCGGGTGATCGATCAGGTGGGGCTGGGATGCGGCATCGGATGCCAGTCCGGCAGTTGGCAACATTAGGGCGAGTGCCCCGGCGAGTGCGGCGGACGCCTTGGGCATGTGGGTACACCTCGGCATTGGGGTGGGTCGCAAGGACGCGGCAAGATAACCGAAAGGGTGTTGGACACCAAGGCGGGAACCGCCCGCATCCGTCCTCGTCCGAACCCAAGCCGGCGACCGAATGCTAGGCTTGAGAGGCGACGGGTATCCTCCGCGAGTGCGCCCCACGGGTTTCGATCACGCCCAAGTTGCGTGATCGCACCGAAACGCCGGGGCTCGGCTGCACCTTTGGCAAGAGATCCGATGTACCGCCAACCCACCCGACCCGCCCTCGACGCGCAGCACCACGCAGCCGAAGCGGCGGCGGTGCTGAGCCGGCTCTCCTCGGACGCGAACGGGCTGACGCCCGCGGAGGCCACAAGACGCCTAGAACGCTTCGGCCCCAACCGACTGACCGAGCGCAAGGGTCGGGGTCCGCTCCTGCGCTTCCTGCTGCAGTTCCACAATGTCCTCATCTACACACTGCTGGCGGCCGCCGCCGTGACCGCGACCCTGGGCCATTGGGTCGATACCGGGGTGATCGTCGGCGTCGTGGTCATAAATGCCATCATCGGCGTCGTCCAGGAGGGCAAGGCCGAGCAAGCCCTGGCGGCGATCCGACGCATGCTGTCGCTCAAGGCCACCGTGGTGCGCGCCGGACATCCGACCGTCATCGATGCCGAGGCCCTGGTACCGGGCGACGTGGTGCTGATCCAGTCCGGCGATCGGGTACCGGCGGACCTGCGCCTCTTTCGCGTCAAGAATCTGCGAATCGAGGAGGCATCGCTCACCGGCGAATCCATGCCGGTGGAGAAGCAGACCGACCCGGTACCGGCCGCGGCGTCGCTGGGAGACCGCAGCTGCATGGCCTATTCCGGAACCCTGGTGACCTTCGGCCAGGCGAGCGGCGTGGCGGTCGCCACCGGAGATGCGACGGAGCTTGGACGCATCTCGAAGATGATCGGGGAGGTCCAGCGCCTGGAGACACCGCTTCTGCGCAAGATGGCGGTGTTCGGGCGCTGGCTCAGCCTCGCCATTTTGCTGATCGCGACGGCGGCCTTTGCCCTCGGCACTGTCCTCTGGGCGCAGCCCGCTGGGGATATGTTTATGGCGGCCGTGGGGATTGCCGTGGCGGCCATCCCCGAGGGGTTACCGGCGATCGTCACGATCACCCTCGCCATCGGTGTGCAACGCATGGCGCGGCGCCACGCGATCGTGCGCGTGCTGCCGGCCGTGGAGGCGCTCGGGAGCGTTACCGTCATCTGCTCCGATAAGACCGGTACCCTCACCCGTAACGAGATGACCGTGCAATCGGTGATCACGGCAGAACGGACGTTTCAGGTGGGCGGCGTAGGCTATGCACCGCACGGGGAGCTCCGCCTGGACGGGCGCCCGGTCGACCTGCTTGCCCAGGGCGATTTGCTGGATCTCCTGCGGGCCGGTCTGCTGTGCAACGACGCCCGGCTCGAGCGCGACGCGGACCGGTGGCATATCGCTGGCGACCCGACGGAGGGCGCCCTGGTGGTCCTCGCCGCCAAGGCTGGGTTGGACCCACGGACCGAGAGCGAGATGCGCCCCCGCACCGACGCGATCCCGTTCGAGTCCGTGCACCGATTCATGGCCACCCTGCACCACGATCACGCCGGCCATGGATTCGTATACCTCAAGGGCGCCCCCGAACGGGTTCTTGCCATGTGCGCTTGGGAGCGACGCGCCGGCGAAGACCGGCCGCTGGAGCTTGCCGCCTGGGAGGCACACGTCGAGGCGGTGGCCGCGC
>JBGSOR010000232.1:0-3628 GCA_041738985.1 Chromatiaceae bacterium
GGCCCTGGTGGTGGACACCTCGCCCCACCCGCAGCCCTAGGCCAGGGAGCTCGCCGGGGCCATGGACGCCAACTATCTGCCCCTGCCGCACGCGGACGCCGGCAAGCTCACCGAGGCGGTCAAGGCGAAGGCGGGGATGTGAGCTACCGAGCGCCCGACTGGGAGCGCGAGGGCCTGGACTGGCCGAACCGAGACTCGAGCCAGTTCGTGCAGGCCGGCGGTCTCCGCTGGCATGTGCAGATCATGGGTCAGGGTCCGGTGCTGCTCCTGGTCCACGGGACCGGCTCTGCCACCCACTCCTGGCGGGACCTGGCACCCCGGCTCGCCGAGCGCTTCACCGTCGTCGCGCCCGATCTCCCCGGGCATGGGTTCACCCAAAGTCCGCCGAAGGCAGCGGGCCTGTCGCTCCCAGGGATGGCCGGGGCCCTTGCGGCACTGCTGGATGCCCTGGGGACTCGACCCGACTTCGCCGTGGGACACTCGGCCGGGGCCGCCATCCTGGCGCGGCTCTGCCTGGATGGGCCCATCACCCCGCGCGCCCTGGTGAGCCTCAACGGCGCACTCCTGCCGCTGCACGGCCTCGCGTCCGCCTGGTTCGCCCCGGCCGCCCGAATCTTCGCGTCCAACCCCCTGCTGATCCGGGTCTTCGCCTGGCGCGCCCAGGAGCCGAACGCGGTGGAGCAGCTCTTCGCCACCACGGGCTCCGTGCTGGACCCCGACGGCATCCTCTACTACAGCCGGCTTATCTCCACCCCCAGTCATGTGGCGTCCACCCTGGGCATGATGGCCAACTGGGACTTGATGCCGATCAAGCGGGACCTACCGGGGCTGCGCACCCCCCTGGTCCTGGTATCGGCCGAGCGCGACGCGACCATCCGCCCCGCCGACGCCCTCGAGGTCGGCGCCCTGGTGCCCGGGTCCGAGGTCATCGACATGCCGGATGTCGGGCACCTGGCCCACGAAGAGCGGCCCGACCGGGTGGCCGAGCTGATCGGCGAGATTGCCCGCCGTTTCGCGCTCGCGTCCTGATTGGAGCCACCTAGCCCAGGTCGTCGACCTCGACAACGGACGCCCGCAGCCAAGCCGCCAGCTCCCGCGCCACCGCACCCGGGTCCCTGAGCACATCGGTCTCCCACAGACGGCGGACCCGCCACCCGAGCCCGGCCAAGAGCCCGTCGTTGCGACGGTCGCGCTCCCGGTTGTAGGCGATCTTCGCGACCCAATAGGCCCCGTTGCTCCCATCCTTGAGCCGCCCCTTCCGGGACTCCCAATCCCGCCCATGCCAGAAGTCCCCGTCCACGAAGACGACTGCGCGGTAGCGGGCAAGCACCAGATCGGGCCGCCCCGGCAGCCGACCGTCGTTCAGCCGATAGCGTAGGCCGAGCCTCCAGAGCGCCCGGCGCAGGGCCAGCTCCGCCCGGGTCCCGACCTTGCGGTTGCACCGCTTGATCCCGGAGGCCAGTTCGGAGGCCGGTTTACAGCCTGCATAGCTCGGGGCCACCCGTCGTTTCGGACCCACCGGCTCGCGCTCTTGAGGTTCTGTCATGGACGGCACGGATGGGCGTCTCCAGGGGACGCTATCGGCGGTTGAACCCGCGGGCCATGGCCAACCTTGGTCGAGTCGCCCGTGATCGCGGAAGCCTTGGTGTTCGGTGCCCAAGCGCCGGGCGCCCCAAAGGGCTGCAAACCCCACCCCCATCTTCTCACACTGGCCAAAGGGCCGGGAATTGCCTGACCGTTCGCTGACAACGCCTTACAGGCTCTGGTTACCCGCTGGGCGTTAGGCTGCACCCAAGGTCGCGATGAACCGCCACCGAGCCACCCTCAACGCAACGACAGGAACAGACCGATGAGCACACATTCGATCAACCGTCTCACGATTGGCAACCCCATGCAGGCAAAGACGTCGCTCCGCAGACGGGTCGTCGGTACCCCGGTTGTCAGAGGTCGGCGGACGGCGGATCGCCGCTTCGTCTTCCCTATGAGCACTTCCACGACGGCGCAGACCGTCTCGATCGAGGAAGCGATTGCCCGATTCGTCGATGCCAACCCTGCACAGCTCTATCGCGGCGGGGCTTGACCTCGGTGCCGGATGGATTGCTGGTAGACGGTCGGGTTGGACGGGATCGCGCTCGGGGAGACCTAAGGATGCGGTCGACCCGCGATCACCCGAAGGTGCAGGTCCTGCGTCGACCGATCCGATGCTTGGACACCATGCTGGGCCGGTACCCAGAGCGACGGCCTTGCCGCAGCCCGCCTAACGCTCAAAGCGCCGAAAGGGGGCGGTCGGCGCGTCCGGGTCGGCAAGCTCTTCCAATTCCGCGCCCAGGCTCGCAGGGTCCTGATGGATGGTGATGTCGGAGTCCGGGAAGCGGGCGCGGATGGCGTTCTCCACGTCCAGACCGATGCGATGGGCCTCCGCCAGCGGCAGGTGGTCGGCCAGCTCCAGATGCAGCTGCACGATGGCGGATTGGCCCGACTGGCGGGTGCGCAGCCCATGCACGCCAAGCACCCCAGGAACGGCAACCGCCAGCTGCGCGATCGCGCGACGCTTCTCCTCGGGCAGCTCCCCGTCCATCAGGAAATGGACCGCCTCCCGACCGATTTGCACGGCGCTGTAGAGCACATAGGCACCGATTCCGAGTCCGAACAGCGGATCGACTCCATGCCAGCCCGCCGCGGCCAGTCCGAGCGCGATCAAAGTCGTCAAGTTGGTGGCCAAGTCGGTCGCATAGTGCAGCGAGTCGGCACGAATCGCCGGCGAGTCGGTAAGCCGAACCACATGCCTTTGGAAGGCGAGTAGGGCGCCGGTTGCCACGATGGCGAAGGCGACGACGGCGAGACCGATCCCGATCTCCTCCAGCGGACGCGGGTGCAGCAGGCGATCCGTCGCCTCCAGCGCGAGGAATCCCGCCGAGCCGGCGATGAAAGCCGCTTGCCCCAAGGCCGCCAGCGCCTGCGCCTTACCGTGACCGAACCGATGCTCCCGATCGGCGGGCATCAGCGACCAGCGCACGGCGAACAGATTCACCAACGAGGCGCCCGCGTCCATCGTCGAATCCACCAGCGAGGCGAGCACGCTGACGGAGCCCGTGGCGAGCCAGGCGAGGAGCTTGGCGAGGATGAGCAGGACGGCCGTGGCAACCGACGCGTACGTGGCCAGACGCAACAACCGCCCGGTCCGCTCGGAGGCGAGGACGGAGCCCGAGCGCGAAGGCAGAGAATCGAGTGAGTCCGGATTCATCAGGTTCTTGCTCCAAAGCAAACGGCGCGCTGCAAGGCGCGCCGGGGACGATGCGACAAGGGTTAGACGGTGGAGGGCAGGGACGTCGACGATGTGCCGACACCCGGCGCTTCATCGGTCCGCTTCGCGCCCGAGGATCTCGCCGGTGGCGGCGTCGAGCGCCAGGTCGATGCGGCGTCCAGAGGGTTGCAGGAGCTTCAGCTCGTAGACCCAGCGCCCGCGCTCGCGCTCCAGCTCCGCATCCAAGATACGTCCGGGCACCTCCCGATGAGCCCGTGCATAGATCTCCGCAATGGGCAGGATCTCTCCGGCGGCCGCGGCGCGCCGGGCGCGGTCGTGACTGCCGCCCCCGTCATCGTCCCAGTCGCGCGCATCGCCGGCGTC
>JBGSOR010000255.1:0-1661 GCA_041738985.1 Chromatiaceae bacterium
AGCTGGTACCGATGGCGGTCGGCCCGCCTGGGCATTGGCGCCGGCACCGGCCCGCGCACCTGGACCTGACCCTGCTCGGACCCCAGGATTGGGGCCGCAAGGAGGCCAAGGACCAGGGCCCGAGCCTGACCCAGGAACTCCAGCGGAATCTCCGCCTCCGGGGCATCCGCCCGCAGCAAGGCCAGAAAACCGAAGGGCGGCAGCCTGGCGGAGTCGCGCTCTGCCAGGGCCAAGTCCGCAAACCCCGGGTAGCCCTGGCGCAGCAGGGAGCTGAGCAGCGGGTGTCCGGGGTGGCGGGTCTGAAGCACCACTCGGCCCGGACGCTCCGCCCGCCCGGCCCGGCCTGCCACTTGGACGATAAGCTGGGCGGTGCGCTCCGGGGCGCGGAAATCCGCCGCATAGAGGGACTGGTCCAGGTCGAGGATCCCGACCAGGGTCACCCCCGGAAAGTCGTGCCCCTTGGCGAGCATCTGGGTGCCGAGTAGGAGCCGGGTCTCCCCCCGGCGGACGGCCGCGATCAGGCGCTCCAACTCCCCCTTGCGACGGGTGCTATCCCGGTCGATCCGGGCGATGGGGACCTCGGGGAAGACCGCGGCCAGCTCCTCTTCCAGTCGCTCGGTACCCAGACCCAGACCCCGCAGATCGAGCCCCTTGCAGTCCGGGCAGGCACGGGGGACGGACCTAAGCCAGCCGCAGTGGTGGCACCAGAGCCGATCAAGCCTGAGGTGTAGGGTCAGCCGGGCGTCGCAATGGGGACAGGTACCCACCCAGCCGCAGTCGTGGCAGGTCAGGACCGGGGAGTAGCCCCGACGGTTGAGGAAGAGCAGGACCTGGTTGCCGTTGCCCAGCTCCGCGTCCACATGGGCGCGCAGCAGGGGGGAAAGCCCGGCGGAGAGTGGCTGGCCGCGGATGTCGAGCAGGGCGATCGTGGGCGGCTGCGCACCCCCTGCCCGCTCGGGCAGGTGCAGCCAGCGATAGCGACCGGTGCGGGCGTTGTGCAGGGTCTCCAAGGACGGTGTCGCGGAGCCCAGGACCACCGGGCAGCTCGCCAACTGGGCGCGCCGTACCGCGAGGTCCCGGGCGGAATAGCGGAAGCCCTCTTGCTGTTTGAGGGAGGCGTCGTGCTCCTCGTCCACCACGATCAGGGCGAGCCGAGGCAGGGGCACGAAGCAGGCGGAGCGGGTGCCGAGCACCAGGGTGGCCCGACCCGCGGCAGCGCTGTGCCAGGCGCGCTCCCGCTCCGCCTCACCCAGGGCCGAGTGGATAACCGCGAGCGGACCCGGCAGTCGGCTGGCGAGTCGCTCCATGGTCTGGGGGGTGAGCCCGATCTCGGGGACCAGGAGCAGGACTTGGCCCCCCGTGGCGATGGCCGTCCGAATTAGCCGGATGTAGACCTCGGTCTTACCGCTCCCCGTGACCCCGTCAAGCAGGAAGGGGCGAAAGTCCCCGAGGGCCGCTGTTACCAGATCCACCGCCCGGGCCTGATCCGAGTTGAGCGCCGGGTCCGCGTCGAGCACCCGAATCGGGGACTCCGGGCCCGGCGGGGGCGGAACCCGACAGGGCTCGATCAGTCCGCGCTCCCGCAGGGCCTGGAGGACACCCGCCCCCGCCCCCAGACAGGTACTTGGGGCCCCGTCCGGTTCCTGGCGCAGACGCCCCAG
>JBGSOR010000256.1:0-2163 GCA_041738985.1 Chromatiaceae bacterium
CGCTACGGCAAGGGTGTGATGCCTGACTACGGAGTCCTCGATCCGCAGGCAGTGGGGGCCGTGCTTCTGAACGCAGACAAGGTAATCGATTTCTAACGGCCCCAGTTGGGCGCACTGCCTCGCGGCCGGGCACCGACAGGCTGCGCTCCGTATGCCGGAGGACCCCGCCGCCTGTTCGTTCTAGCACAAGGCCGAAGCCGCCCGAAACGTCGGCGGACCTATCGATGCCTCAGTGTCCGCTCATGCGACATTGCAGCCGCCGAGAGGCGACCGCGGCAGTCTCCAACGCGTCCGCGGCGGTCGGTCAGGAGCGCGGTTTCCAGCGACCGCAAACAGCGCTTGAGCTGCCACTCCAGAGACGTGGGTGGGCGTCCGGAACTGGCCGAAACCGGGAGCCCACTCCCCGCGGCTTGAATCTTCGCCGTTGCGAAGGGGCTGCCGCTGCGCCCGGAAGGCCAGGGTCTGAAGTTGGTCGTTTAGCACCCCGACCGACCCCCGTCCCCGATCATGGCCTTTGCCGATGGTATCGGAATCCCCCCGGGACCGGCCCTTAATTGGGAACGGGACCTGCGGCAGTACCGGGATTCTTGGCCATCAGCGGCCGGAGCCTCCCGCCGCCAGCCAGTCGTCCCTGAGCAGGGCCTGCAGGACCACATCCTCGAAGACTCCCCACTTGCGCACGCGCTCCCGCAACACGCCCTCCTCGCGGAAGCCGTGGCGGGCGAGGACCCGCCCGGAGGCCGGGTTCCGAACCATGTGGTAGGCATAGACGCGGTTGCAGTCCAACTCCCCGAAGGCGAGGCACAGGACCGCGCCGATCGCCTCGCCCATGTATCCCCTTCCCCAGGAGTCGACGGCCAGCCAAAAGCTCAGCTCCGCCAAGGCGTGCTCATGGTCGATGGCGCGCAGCTCCACCAGACCGCAGAAAGCCCGGTCGTCGCGCGTCCGGATGCCGAGCGCCAACCCGCGCCCGCGCCGTCTCTGCCCGAGCCGGGTTCGGACATAGCGTTCCGCGTCCCGCGCCGAGAACGGGTGGGGAATGGAGATCATGGTGTCGGCGACCTCGCGCCGACTCGCCGCGGCCCGGATCGGCTCACGGTCCAGGAGATGGATGGGGCGTAGCACGAGCCGCTCGGTCGCGACCTCCGCCAGGGTCGTCATATCGCTCTGCGAACGCACGCCTGGAACTCCCCTTTTGTAGTCGCATTCGACGCATCGGCAGAACGGGTCGAGGCCGATCGCCGATCGCGCGCGTCGGGACCATGCCGCGGAGCCGACGCAACCGTCGGATCGCGGTCTGCACGTGGCATAAGAACCCGACGACGACCGACCCGCGACGCGGAAGTCCCCAGGCAACCGAGGTACCACCCGAGCGCTGTCGACGGCATCGGGGGATCTGCGCGCGGATGCGAGGTATCAGCCCCCGCAGCGAATCACCCCGGAGACGATCCCGAGGATCTGCAGCTCCTCGTGGCGCAGATAGATGGGCGCCATGGCGGGATTGGCCGGCTGCAGCCGGATCCCGTCCGCCTCGACGTAGAAGCGTTTGAGGGTCACCCGCTCGCCGTTGATCATGGCGACGACGGTTTCCCCGTTCTCGGCCGTCTCGCGCTTCTCGACGACGATGATATCCCCGTCCTGGATGGCGTCGTCGATCATCGAGTGCCCGCGCACCCGCAGGGCGTAGCTATTCTTGCGTACCATGTGGCGGGGGACGGCGACCGTTTCGCGATCCTCCGGGATGTCCACCGGTTGCCCCGCGGCGACGTACCCGAGCAGCGGGATCTCGACACCCGACTCGCCGCTCGGACGCAGCGGCTCCAGGGCGGGATTCCAGGTCGCATGGCGGGGCTTCGGCAGGATGTAGGCAACGGTTGGATTCATGAGGTATACCTCGGCGCGGGGGCGAGTCGTTCTCGATAGGTTCTCCGTCGCAACAGCATAGACCATGAGAACGAAAAGCGAACAACAGGCCACGCGACTCACCCCGCGCCAACAGGAGGTGCTGGATGTCTTGCGGCAGCATGCCGCGGACGTCGACCGGGCACTCACCCTCGACACGCTGTGCGCGATGCTCGGCCTGCGCTCGCGCGGATCGCTGCACAAGCATGTGCAGGCCCTGGTTGCCGCGGGTTTGGTGGAGCCGCTCGACGGGCGCCGCCG
>JBGSOR010000257.1:0-3238 GCA_041738985.1 Chromatiaceae bacterium
GACAGGCGCTGGAGCGGCTGCCGGAGCTCGCCGAGATCAAGGCCAAGCAAGGCAAGCCGCGCGCGCAGGCGCGGGCCTCCACCACCGACGCCGACGCCACCGTCATGAAGATGGGCGACGGGGGCTTCCGTCCGGCCTACAACGGCCAATTCGCCACCGACACCGCCAGCCAAGTCGTCGTTGGGGTCGAGGCGGTCACCGTCGGCACCGACATGGGGCAACTAACCCCCATGATCGAACAAGTCGAGGAGCGGTGCGGACACAGCCCCGACGAGTGGCTGGCGGACGGCGGCTATCCGGCCCATGACCAGTTGGATGACGCCGCCGCGCATACCGTGGTCTACGCCCCGGTACCCAAGCCGAAAGACCCCGCTACCGATCCGCACGTCGCCAAGGACAGCGACAGCGAAGCGGTCGGCGCCTGGCGCGAACGCATGGGTACCGAAGAAGCCAAGGCGATCTACAAAGAGCGGGCGGCCACCGCCGAATGTGTCAACGCCCAGGCGCGCGAGCGCGGTCTGACCCGGCTGCGGGTGCGCGGCACCGCCAACGTGCGCTGTGTCCTCCTGTTGCATGCCCTCGCCCACAACCTGATGCGCACCCTCGCCTTGGCGCCCAGTCTACTGGGCTACGGGGAAGGTGCGCCCAGCGGAACCGCAGTAACCGCATAAGATACTGATATTAAAGGATACCGTCGGTTTCGGTGCGAATCCCGCCGGTTGCGCCTTCCCGTTTCCCGATGACGGCTTCCCGACCGCTTTGCGGTTCTCCGCGCCACGCGACGCGCATCGCTGTCGCTACCTCGGGCCGAAAATCGATTTCTTCAAAACCTCTGAGACGACCGCGGCCTGACCCTGCCAGGTCGCGTAGCCACGATCTGGGCTGAAAGGCCAGCGGTTGGGGTCGTTTGCACCTTGACGCGGGCGGAACCGTTGACGCTACTCGGCCAAGGTCAGCGTCACATGGATGACATCGTCGAGACGCTCAACCGTCATCGGCAGTCCGCAGCGGGAAAAGACGGCGACCATCGCACGATTGCGCTGCAACACCTCGGCTTCCAGCCGCGCCAATCCTTGATCGCGGGCAATCCGGATCAGGTGTCGCAGGAGGCTACTTGCAATACCCTGACCTTGATAATCTTCCTCGACGGTGAAGGCGATTTCCGCGCTCCGCACGGCGTCTGACTCAAACACCCAGTAGCGGGCACCGCCGATGATGGTCTCCCCCTCCCCCTGCCCACAGGTCACGACCAACGCCACTTCCCGCGCGAAATCCACTTCGGTGGCACGCTGGAGCTCCTGGTCGGTGAGTTCGTTCTTGAACTCGAAAAACCGCGTGTAGATCGACGCCGGCTCCAACTCCCGGAATGCGGTCAGGAGCTTGCGTTTGTCATCCGGGCGAATGGTCCTGACCGTCACGCACGTGCCATCTTTCAGGTGCTCGGTCGTGGCGAAGTTGCGAAGGTCCAGCAAGGCGGCGCTCCCCCCATTCGAATTGTCGAGTTTCAACGCGATCGGCACGCCCGGCACGGACAGGCCGCGCACGACCGCTTCCCCGCGGCAGACCTGGATCGATGCCCCGCGGTCGGGACCGCGGTCCAATGTAGCGACGCGCCGCCGCGGATGACCCGCAGACGCAGTGACTGGCCAAGGGTCCAATTGGCAAGGAGCCGGTGCAGACCGTCCACGCTCGCGATCGGCTCGCCCGCGGCCTCAACCACCAGATCGCCCTTGCGTACGCCCCCGAGCGCGGCGGGACCTTCCGACTCCACATCGGCGACCTCCACGGGCCGGTCGCGCGCGAGACCCAGGACGCGTACCTGCTGCCTGGTCAGCGGTCGCTCCCCACCCACGAGCCCCAAGTAACCCCGTCGCACCCGACCATGGCGCAGCAACTCAACCAGTACCCAGCGGGCGGTCGCCGAGGGGATGGCGAAGCCGATGCCTTGGGCCAGGGCGACGATGGCGGTGTTGATGCCCCTCTTGCCTTGCCGCAAAGTAAGTCACGTGAGGTCGACGGAGGGGCTGAGCAAGAGATCGGTCACTGCTGGCGCGTTAGACCCCCGCGGCCGGTCCGGGAGGATCGCCGACCAGCGTGCGCAGGACTTCGGCCTCGTCGGCAATGGTGTCGAATGTATCCTTGAGTTCGTCCCGGATGCGCAGCGCTCTCCCGGTAGCCGCCTGCACATAGACAAACAGGTTCTCGCCCTGAGCGATGATCTTGCGGTCGCTCTCCCGCCGGAAAAGGTAGCGACGCGGCGAGGAGCGCGCGTTGAGCCCGGCGAGCCAGGTAAGCAGGAACAGCGACCCTCCGGCAAAGGCGGGGCGCAGGTATTCGATGAAGTGGGAGCGGATGACCCAGGCGGTACCAGCGCGCGCATAGCGCTCGGCCGGCCAACCGCACGCGTCCGATTGGCGCATGGCCACCGCCTGCATCCACTTCAGGTATTCGAGGTTGTTGACGTGGCCGTTGAGGTCGATCGCCGCGGCGGGGACCCGCAGCGGTTGGACGAAGATGCCGCGCATGGGTCGCTCGCGTCGTTGAGGTTGCGGGGCAGGATCATGCCACGCGGCGACGCCGGGTGCGGGATTCGGCAGGATGGCCGCTGGGCAAGGGGTCGTCGCCGTCAGCATGGACTTCCGGCGCGGCCTTTGGCGGGGACTGTCTTGACGGAGGGGTCCACTTCCATTTGCGAGGGCGTCTGGAGCCGGGGGCGCGAAAGCGGATTCTGCGCGAACGGGAACGCGGTCACTCGCTCAGCGCGCGGTCGCTGAAAAACCGATGGCGTTCCTGGTCGAGACAGCACCCCGTGATCGCATGCCTCGGGAGTTGACTGACCGTTGTCAGCAGCCGGCCAGTTCCGGACGCCCACCCACGTCTCTGGAGTGGCAGCTCAAGCGCTGTTTGCGGTCGCTGGAAACCGCGCTCCTGACCGACCGCCGCGGACGCGTTGGGGACTGCCGCGGTCGCCTCTCGGCGGCTGCAATGTCGCATGAGCGGACACTGAGGCATCGATAGGTCCGCCGACGTTTCGGGCGGCTTCGGCCTTGCGCTAGAACGAACAGGCGGCGGGGTCCTCCGGCATACGGAGCGCAATGCCTGTCGGTGCCCGGCCGCGAGGCAGTGCGCCCAACTGGGGCCGTTAGAAATCGATTACCTTGTCTGCGTTCAGAAGCACGGCCCCCACTGCCTGCGGATCGAGGACTCCGTAGTCAGGCATCACACCCTTGCCGTAGCG
>JBGSOR010000303.1:0-6910 GCA_041738985.1 Chromatiaceae bacterium
GTGGGGCGCAGGGATTGGGCGACGAGCTGGCCGAGCTTGCCGTCTCCAACGACGAGGACGCGGTCCGCGGGGCCAATGGCGACCTGCTGGCGGATCCGGAGTGCCGCGGCCAGGGGCTCGGCAAAGACGGCTTGCTCCGGCGGCACATTGTCCGGCACCAGGTGCAAGTTAGCGACCGGGACGGCCAGACGCTCGGCGAAGGCCCCGGCTCGGCCGCGGATGCCGACGACCCGGCGGTGGGCGCAATGCTTGGGGCGGCCCTCCCGACACTGGGTGCAGTGGCCACAGGGGATATTGATCTCGGCGACCACGGCGCGGCCGAGTAGATCCGGCGGCCCGGACTCGACGACCCCCACGAGCTCGTGCCCGGGGGTGCCGGTGAAGGCGTAGAGCCCCTCGAGGATTTGGTGGTCGGTGCTGCAGATGCCGCGCAGCGAGGGCCGGATCAGGGCCTCGTCCGCCGTGGGCCGAGGCTCCGGCAGGTCGCGGCGCAGGGAGAGCTGGCCGTCTTCGAGCCAAAGTCCGAGCATCGCGATAAGGGGAGCGGGCGGCGTCGCCGCGAAGGTCGTCGCTGCTGCGGCTCAGTGCCCCGGACGCACCAGCCCCTTGAGCCCCACCGCGTCCAGGGTCTCCATGAGCAACCGGCGCACGGCGGCGGCCTCTTCGCATTGGAGTGCGACCTTGAGGACCTCCCGAGCGCGCGACCGACTAACGCTGCGGATGACGCGCTTGACCCGCAGCAGGCTGCCCGCGCCCATGCTGAGGCTGTGCACGCCCATGCCGAGCAGGAGCACGGCGGCCAGGGGGTCGCCGGCCATCTCGCCGCAGATGCTGACCTCGCGCCCGTGCACTCGCGCGCCTACCAGGATCTGCATCAGGGCGCGCAGTACGGCCGGGTGGAGCTCGTCGTAGAGTTTGGCGACGTGAGAATTGTTGCGGTCGACCGCGAGCAGGTACTGGGTCAAGTCGTTGGTGCCGACCGAGAGAAAGTCCACGCGCCGGGCCAGGGCCTCGGTCTGGTAGACCGCCGCCGGGACCTCGATCATGACCCCGACCGGTGGCATGCGGACCTGGTAGCCCTCCTCCAGGAGCTCGTCGTGGGCGCGCTGGAAGAGGAGCAGGGCCTCGTCGACCTCCCCCACCGTGCTGATCATGGGCAGCAGGACCTGGAGGTTATCGAGCCCGATCGAGGCACGCAGGATGGCTCGCACCTGGGTCAGGAATATCTCCGGGTGGTCCAGCGTGATGCGGATGCCGCGCCAACCGAGGAAGGGGTTGGCCTCGTGCATGGGGAAATAGGGCAGGGGCTTGTCTCCGCCGACGTCCAGGGTGCGGATGGTCACTTGGCGGGGGTGGAAGAGCTCCAAGACGCGGCGGTAGTTGGAGATTTGGGCCATCTCCGAGGGAAAGCTGTCGCGCACGATGAAGGGAAGCTCGGTGCGGTAGAGGCCCACGCCCGCGGACTCCTCGATGCCCAGGGGACGGCTTTCCGAGACCAACCCGGTATTGAGATAGAGCGGCATCTGGTAACCGTCCGTGGTTTCCGCCGGGAGGTGACGCAGGGACTGGAGCTCATGGGTCATGGCCCGGTCGTCCTCGGCCATGCGCTGGTACTCCGCCCGCACGGCAGGACCCGGGGACACATAGACCCGACCCCGGTAGCCGTCCACCACCATGTCGCGGCCTTCCACCCGGCCGACCGGCAGATCGGAGCAGCCCATGGCCGCCGGCACCCCCATGCCGCGCGCGAGGATCGCCACGTGGGATGACCCGGAGCCCCCAGTGGACACCAGGCCCGCCAGGCGCTCTGGCGGCACGTCGGCAATCTGCATGGCGGAGATCTCCTCGCCCACCAGGATGGTGCGCGGGGGATACTGGATCGGAGCCGCGGTCGCGTTCTGCAGATGCATGAGGATGCAGCGCCCCAGATCCCGGACGTCCGAGCCGCGCTCGCGCAAATAGCTGTCTTCCATGCCGTCGAAGACACGGGCATGCTCGGCGATGGTCTCGCGGAGCGCCCCCGGGGCCCAGTTGCCTGCCTGGATGCGTGCCAGGGTCGCATCGATCAGGGTGTCGCTCTCCAGCATGAGCCGCCAGGCGTCGAACAGCGCCATGTCTTCGGGGCTCAGGCGGGTCTGGGTGCGCGCGGCCATGCGATCGAGGTCCTCGGCGACATCTTGGAGCGCGCTGCGGAAGCTCTCTTCCTCGACCTCGGGATTCTCGGCCCGGCGGTCGGGGATGGCGTTCAGGTCGGCCGGGGGATAGACCACCACGGCGGTGCCAATGCCGATCCCCGGAGAGGCGGCGAGCCCGGGCAGGAAGCGCTGGGGGATGCCCTCGTCCTGGAGCCGGGCCAGCTCTCCGTTGGTGCGGGCATAGGTGATGGCCCCGGCGAGCTGCGAGGCCAGCGTCACGACGAAGGTCACCTCCTCATCCGCGTACTGGCGCTTCGCCAGCTGCCGCAGCACCAGAACCCCCAGGACCTTGCGGTTCTGGATGATCGGCGCCCCCAGGAACCCGTGATAGCGGTGCTCCCCGGCGTCCGTAATGCAGAGATAGCGGGGATGGGCGGAGGCGTCGTCCAGGTTCAGCGGCTCGGCGCGCTCGCTCACCAGTCCGACCAGACCCCGGCCCATCTCGATGCGAACCCGGCCCACCGCGGCCTGGTTCAGTCCGTTGGTGGCCTGGAGTATATGGCGGCGGTTATCGAAGTCGTTGAGATAGACCGAGCAGACGTCGGCCCCCACCACCTCTTTGACCCGGCGGACGATGATGGCCAGGGCCTGCTCCAGATCGGGGGCATTATCGACCTCTTGGACGATACGTCGGAGCGATTCGAGCATGCCGATCATGGATGGCGGGCCTTCCTGAAAGACGAAACGGGACCGGTGTTCCCCCTTGTGCGCAGGTGCCCGCAGGGGATTCTCCAGGCATCGCGGCGCCGTGCTGGGAGCCGGGCTGGGAGCGGATCAGCGGCGACGCTGGCCCATGAGCCCGACGGCAAGGGCAGGCGAGTCGCCGCGGTCGGGGGCCCCATCCGGATAGAGAAGGGGGGCCAGCTCCTCCAGCGCGAGCTCGTAAACCCGGCGCTTGAAGTAGACCACCTCGTGGAGCGGCTGCCAATAGCGGACCCAGCGCCAGGCGTCGAACTCCGGCTTTTCGGTCTTGTCCAGGCAGAAGGCGTCCTCGCCGCAATCCACCCGCAGCATGAACCAGATCTGCTTCTGTCCGATGCAGGTTGGCCCGCAGTGGCGGCGGATGAAGCGTTTGGGCAGGTGGTAGCGCAACCACCCCTGGGTGCATCCGAGGATGCTGACCTGGTGGGATTGCAGGCCGACTTCCTCCTCCAGCTCCCGGTACATGGCCTGCTCGGGGCTCTCGTCGCAGTTGATGCCCCCCTGGGGAAACTGCCAGGCGTTCTGACCGACACGCCGGCCCCAGAACAGGCGGCGCTCCCGGTTGCTCAAAATGATGCCCACGTTGGGGCGAAAACCGTCACGGTCGATCACGGAGCCATACCCCGCCATATTTTGGCCTTCATTCTTCCACATTCGCGACGGGGCGGGCAAGCAATGCGCCGCATAAGCGATTGCCCGCGAAGCGCTTTCCGGGATGCCTGCGGGGTGCTGCGAGGGTCGGCCGGCGGCGGGATGCAAAGGCGCGCCTGGCGAGCCGAGGAGCCGCTTGCATCCGGGCGGGACAGAGGCGACCATCCCGCGCCTGCCCGGCCGGCATCGCCGCGGCTCGGACCCTCGCTTGGGGTACGCCCCCGGCGCTCACTCTGTCAAAGGCTCTTAAGACTCATGCCGCTGGCGATCTTCGATCTCGACAACACATTGCTGGCCGGGGACTCCGATCACCTCTGGGGGCAGTTTCTGGTCGCCCGCGGCCTGGTGGATGGCGAGGCTTTCGCCCAGGCGAACGAGCGCTTCTACAGAGATTACCGCGAGGGCACCCTGGACATCGACGCCTTCCTGCGCTTTGCCCTGCAACCCTTGAGCGCCTATCCCCTGGGGCTCCTGGAATCCCTCCGTGCCGACTTTCTGCGCGAGGCTATCGAGCCCATCATGCTCCCGGCGGCCCGGGACCTGATCGAGGGCCACCGGGCGGCGGGGGACACGCTACTGATCGTCACCGCCACCAACGCCTTTGTCACCACACCCATCGCCGCCGCTTTCGGTATTTCTCACCTGATCGCCACCGAACCGGAGCTGGCCGAGGGGCGCTACACCGGGGCGGTGGCCGGTATCCCGGCATTCCGGGAGGGCAAGGTCAGGCGCCTCGAGGACTGGCTCGCCCGGTACGGGGAAGACCTCGCAGGCAGCACCTTCTACAGCGATTCCCACAACGATCTGCCGCTCCTCATACACGTCGAGCGTCCGGTGGCGGTAGACCCTGACCCCAGGCTCCGGGAGACCGCTTTGGAGCGGGGCTGGCCTATCCTGTCTCTGCGTCCCTGAGTCGCGGGTGCAGCTCCGCTCGGTCAGGGCCGACCCGGCGTAGCGCTCCGCTCCGCGGCCCCGTTCAAATCCTCGCCCGGCGTCATTAGACTGTCACGCGCGAAACACGCCGCCGCAACAGTCTCGACATATCCTGTTAGCCATCGATTTATCATGTCCAAGACCCATCCGATGGCTCGTCGCGCGCATCCTTTACGGACGGTTTGGAGGGGGTTCCGGGTCTTGGAGAACCTGGCCACCGGGAGCCTGATCCTGGTATTTGTCACCCTGATCGCCCGCGGGGGCACCCGCCCCGCCTGGCTGCCCCGGGTGGTGCGCTGGTGGCACGCCCGCCTGACCTCCGCCCTGGGGGTGGACGTGCGGGTCATCGGATCCGTGGCCCCGCGCTGCCTCCTGGTCTCCAACCATGTCTCCTGGCTCGATGTCCCCGTGCTGGGCGCGCAAGGCTTATTGGGATTCCTCTCCAAGTCCGAAGTGCGGGGCTGGCCGCTGGCGGGTTGGATGGCGGCCACGGCCGGAACCCTGTTCATCGAGCGCGGCGGTAACCAGGTGGCGGAGGTGTCCGAGCGGATCGGCGAGAGGATCGCGGCGGGGGGCAGCCTGGTGGTCTTCCCGGAAGGCACCACCAGCCGAGGTCTGGGCGTACGCCGGTTCCACCCCCGGTTGTTCGCGATCGCCCAGCAGCCGGGGCTGGGGGTGCAGCCTGTGGCCCTGGCCTATCGCTGCGGCGACGCGCGGTCCCCGGATCCCGAGGTACCCTACGTTGGCGAGCAATCTCTGGTGGCCAACCTCTGGATCCTGCTGCGCCACCCCGGTGTGGTGGCAGAGGTCCATCTGCTCCCGCCCTTCGATGGACTGAACGGCGATGACCGTCGCGCCCTCTCCGCGCGGGCTCGCTCGGCCATCCTTTCGGCGCTCCGTCTCCCCGAGCATGCCGGCCTGGACGAGGTCGCAAGGTCCCGGCGCGACCGTCCAGGTGTCGCCGTGCCCGTCCTCGAGCGTTCTTGATCGAGCCGAAGATCCCTCGGCTTGCGGCGCATTGCCGGGCTCGCATGCCGCATCGGCCAAGGCCGGCAGGTGGAAGAGCGGGAAATGCATAGGGACAACCGGGACCGCAGGTGTCCCGCAGGCGGCAGCCGCATAGCGACTCCGGAGCTAGGCGAAGCGCATGGAGAGGTCGACGGCGGTCAGGTCCTTGGTCAGTCCGCCTACGGAGATGCGATCCACTCCGGTCTCGGCGATCGCCCTGACTGTGGCAAGGGTGACCCCACCGGATGCCTCTAGCTTGGCCCGCCCCCTGGTGAGCTCGACCGCCCGACGCAGGTCCGCAATGCCGAAGTTGTCCAGCAAGACGAGCTGGGCGCCCGCATCCAGCGCCTCGGCCAGCTCGCTAAGGCTCTCCACCTCGATCTCGATCTCCACCCCTTGACCTTGGGCGCGCGCCGCCTCCAGGGCGGCGCGAATGGAGCCGGCTGCGAGGATGTGGTTTTCCTTGATGAGGATCGCGTCGAACAGACCGATGCGGTGGTTGTAGCAGCCCCCACAACGCACGGCGTACTTCTGCTGGATGCGCAGTCCCGGCAGGGTCTTGCGGGTATCGAGTATGCGGACCGGCAGCCCCGCCACGGCATCCGCGTAACGACGCGCAAGGGTCGCGGTCCCGGACAGTGTCTGGAGATAGTTCATGGCGGTCCGCTCGCCGGTCAGCAGGGCGCGGGTCGGTCCCTCGAGCGCGCACAGACGCTGGCCGGGGGCGATGGCCTCCCCGTCGGTCGCCTCCCACTGGATCAGGATCGAGTCGTCCAGCAGACGAAAGACGGTCTCGTACCAGGCCGTGCCGCACAGGACGGCGCGCTCGCGGGTGATCAACTCCACCCGCGAGCGCTGGCGGGCGGGCAGCAGGTTGGCGGTGAGATCGCCATCGCCTAGATCCTCCGCCAAGGCGGCGCGGACCTGGGTCTCGATAAGATCCGCTTCAGGCAGGGGGACAGGCGGATTCCCAGGGTTCGGCGGGAGCGCGTGCGCCGCGGGTGGATCCATCGGGACTCCTGTCACGATTATGGGGCGCCCACTCGGGCTCAGGGCCCCAAGCGCCCCAGAACCGAGCGCAAGGCGCGGTCGGCGATGGGCTCGCGCTCCAGATCCAAGACCTCCACTAAGCCCCGCTCGCGTAGCGCCTCGAGCTCATTGCGACTGAGGTCGGGACCGCGGCGACCGCGTCGATCGACAAACAGGAAGTCTTCCCCGTCCGAGCTGTGCCAGGCGACCTTGAGGCGCACCTTGGCGCCGTCGTCCCGGGTGAGCTCGATCCAGCTCCCCGCCGCAAGCACCAACGACTCAGATCCGCTACGGTGCGTCCCATCGCTGGCGCCGCGCGACGCGCCTTCCTCGGCAGCGGCCGGGGCGCCGGTCTCCGGCTCCCCTTGCACCACGCCCAGGTGTAAGGTCTG
>JBGSOR010000313.1:0-2860 GCA_041738985.1 Chromatiaceae bacterium
GGATGTTGGTGGGCTGTTTGCAGTTAATGTGGGCTCATTTGCAAATAATCTGGGTCCGTGACCCCCGTTATTTGCAGTTAATCTGGGCCGAAAATCGCGATGTTTGTGGGTCGGAGCCCGGATGTTTGTGGGCCGCTACAGGTAGCGCAATCCGAAGACCGGCCAAGAGCCCCCGATCACAGTCCGCCGCGTCGCGGCCTTCCGGTCTGGCCACAAGCTCCAGGTTACGGGTGGAAGCCGAGGCGGGACCAGGGCAGCCGATGAGGGGTCGGGACGGCCCGCCGGGGCCGAGCGGTCGGAGCGGACATTACTAAAGTCCGCTTACAGTACGGTTGCGCATAATCAATCTTATGTAAAGTCAATGATGCAGGAAAAATAGGCATTCGACGGCAACGCGACTTCACATAAATCCTCAGGTGTTCGGACCGAATCGATCTCGCCGTCCGGGAACGCGCCCGCGCCCGGCAACCCCTGCCGCCTCGGACAGTCGACGAACGCCGCAGGCGCGAACGGCGGAGGTTGGAGCGTTGCCCGTTGCTGCTTGGCCCAACAACAGCGAGGCTGCTGTGAGGTGTCATATAAGAAAACGCTAATGTGTCGGGCGCCAAGTGGCCTTCGATGCCACCTTTCGCAACGGGAGGCGATGCAGGCGGATGGTACGCTCGGTGACCGTCACCATCGCACCGCGTTCTATCTGGTCTCCGAGTTGTCCGAGAACCTGGCTGACTAATGCGGCAACGTCGGGACCGCGGAGGCCTTCGCGCCGGATGCGGATTACCGACGGAGCGCTCGCGCCGCTGATCGCCAGCAACCGATGGAAGTCTGAATCCAGGGTCACGATTGTGCGGCCTTGATCGCGCGCCAACACAGTGATCTCGGCATCGCTTGCGCGGCTGTACCCAATGTCGGCTACGTGCCGGACATCGAAACCGCGCTCCTCGAGGTGGCGAACGGCACTGCGTGGCAGGCCTTGGTCCAGCAGCAGGCGGTTCACGCGGCGCCCAGGGCGATGATCTGGTCGTCGAGGCTCTCTGCGGCATACTCCAGCGCTTGGCGGATATCGTCGTCTTCGAGCTCCGGGTACTCCCGCTTGATCTCGGCGCGGTCTGGATAGAGTGCGGCGGCCTCGACCACGCGCCGCACCGTTAGGCGCATGCCGCGGATACAGGGCTGGCCGTTCATTTGCTCGGGATCAATGGTAATGCGATCAAATGGTGTGTTCATGTTGCCTCGGAAGCCGCGGGCGTCTGGGTTAGCCGGTCGTAGGTCCCGTTGCCACAACCTGGACGCGTTTCTTTCCTTGCAGACGATCCAGCCAATGCAGGGCACTTTTGCCCCTACCCCAAGTCGTGATTCGGACAGTTCCGTCGGGACGTACTGTCGCCTCGGTCTTCACGCTACGTCCGCGCAGGTAGTCGGCGTGCAGGCTGAGACCGTTGTGACCGAACGAGAGCGCATCCAGGAAGTCGACCACCGTCAGGACATCGTGCGCCTCGAAGTCCAACTCGGACATGCCGCGGGGACGTGCATCGCGGAAGGACAGTGCCGCAAGGGCGAAGAGAAAGCCGAACGCTCCCCATTCGACGATCTCCGCGGGCTCGACGTCAGGCTCGTCGCCCTCGAGCAACAGATCCACGCGCACGAAGAGGTTCTCCCGGTCGGGTGCAACCTCGGTGTGGGTGTCGAGGATTCGAAACTGCACCAAGGTTCCGGTATCGAACAACCGTTGCTCGGCGGATTGCAGATCGTCGTTGCCCATGAGATTCAGCGCCAGAGGTTCTCGAACCGATTGGCGGCCGTACGCGTGTAAATGGCCGTGTGCTTCGGGTCGCGGTGTCCGAGGTAGTCCTGGATCGTGCGCAGGTCATGCCCCTTGTTGGCCAGCGCATAGCCGCAGGTGTGGCGCAGCATGTGCGGATGGACCCGGCCGAGCCCCGCACGTTCGCCGATGCTCCTTAGCAAGTAGTAAATGCCCTGACGCGTGAACTGGCCATCTCGCTCGGTGACGAACAGCCACGGCAGGCGGGAGTCGCGCGCCCGCAGCCACCGCCGGATCGCCCGCCGCTCGTCGCCCCCGATGGGATGGTGCGTCGAGAGGCTGCCTTTAAGCCGCTCGACCCACAGCGCGCGGTCTCCAGGTCCATGCAGGACACGTTCAGTCGACACACTTCGGTCTCGCGCAGACCGTGACGAAACGTCAGCAGCATCATCGGGTAATCGCGCACCCCATGGCGCCCGGTCTTAGCCGCTTGGAGGAACCGCTCGATCTCCGCGTCGGTGAGGAAGTTCTTCGGCTTCTTGTGCAGGTGGACCGCCTCGGGTGCCGGCATCTGTCTTCACTCTTTACTTTACGCCCGTCGGCGGCTTGGATTCTGCCCTCGAAAGCGGCTGATTCGACCCATCGCGCTCGACCATACTCTGAACAAAATGCAGCTTCTGTCAAGAGTCTCACGCCGCCTCGGCTAGGTCGATCGACAGGCGCTTGGCCATGTCGAGCTCGAAGACCCCGTAGGGATTGATGTGGGGGTCTCGGGTTGAACAGGCCGACGCGCGTCCCGGTTGCGGGATCGACGGCTTCGGTCCGAGTACCCTTGTATGTTGCACCAGGCGCAGGACAACCACACGTTCGTGCGCACCGAGCGACCGCCCTGTGCGCGAGGGATCGGATGCTCGATGTGCATCTGGGCGCCGCTGACCCGCTGGTCGGTCAGCCAGTACCCACAACGGTAACCGGCCTCGGCGGCGATGTACTCGCGCAGGGCCTGTGGGACGCCCTCCGGCATTAAGCCGCATCGGCGTTCGCCAGCCGCCGCTTGCCGCTGCGGAGGCTGAGCAGCGCCATCGCCCGCGCCTTGCGCAG
>JBGSOR010000372.1:0-3124 GCA_041738985.1 Chromatiaceae bacterium
GGGACGCTGATCTCCAGCTCCCGGGCCAGATCCGCCGCCCGCACGGCGGCCCGACGCCCAAGCACGCTGGCGAGGCGCTCCTGCGCGAGCTGCTGTTTCGTCCTCAAGGCTCGGCTTGCTCCAGAATCGCGGCGATGAGAAGATTCATGAGAAGATATCTCTAGCGGAATCTATCCTCCAATGAGTGACTTGTCGATCCTCTTCGAGCATCGGGCGTAATGAATCCGGCTGATCGAAACGGCTCCTGACAACACCCCTGGCGGAGACCATCGAGCCCGCGCCACATCGACGCCACCACCACCGTCGGCTCATCGTCCGTCGGCGCGACCGGGTTGTCAGGGGCGCAGGCGGGGGAACGCCCCGCAGTCCGGATAGGGTGGGTCCAGTTGGGATGGGGCTCTCGTCGTTGGAGGAAAGGGATGCGCGTGGGGTGAGCCAGAGCACCAGGGGCCACGGACCCAGGAATGGGCCGTGGGTCCCCTGTGTCGCCGCCTGTTCGGTCCGGTCTTACGAGCCGCCGAGCGCGGTGGGGTTGGCGATGCCCGTCCGCTTAGCGTTCCGGCTTGACCGCCTCGATCGTGGCCGAGATCACGAAGTCCTCGATCGCGGTCCCCGGCGCCCAGTCGCGGATGAAGTCGCGACTCGCGTCCTTTGGCGCGATGCGGATCCGGGTGAAGCCGGCCGCCGCGAGCATCGCCTCGAGCTCGGCGACAGGGGCCGCGCCGGCCATGCAGCCGGTGTAAAGGGAAAGATCCGCCCGGACCGCCTCGGGCAGCTCGGCCGAGGCGACCACGTCCGAGATCGCCAGCCGCCCGCCGGGTTTCAGCACCCGATAGGCTTCGGCGAAGACCTGCGGCTTGTCCGGCGAGAGGTTGATGACGCAGTTGGAGACGATCGCGTCCACCGTCCCGTCGGCCACCGGCAAACGCTCGATCTCGCCCAGCCGGAACTCGGTGTTCCCATAGCCGCCCTGTGCGGCGTTGGCGCGCGCCTTAGCGAGCATCGCCGGGGTCATGTCCACCCCGATCACCCGGCCGGTCTCGCCGACCTGGCGCGCGGCGAGGAAGACGTCGAAGCCCGCACCGCTGCCCAGGTCGAGCACGGTTTCGCCGGGTCTCAGCGCCGCGATCGCCTGGGGGTTTCCGCAGCCCAGTCCCAGATTCGCGCCCTCGGGGACGGCCAGGACCTCGGCGGCACTGTAGCCGAGCGCTCGGGAGAGGTTGTCCAGATCGACGGCGGGCGCGCCGCAGCAGGCCGAGCCTGCGCAACAGCCGGATGGGTCGTTCTCCGCCACTTGCCCATAACGCTCGCGGACCGCCGCGCGGATGTTGTCATTGTTCATCTCGTTCATGATCCTGTCCTCGTTTGAAGAAGGCGACGCTCGCGGCGTCGACATCCATCAAGACGCGGCCCGGGCAAAAAAGACGCATCCGCCATCACCCGCAGCACCCGTTGCCGTCGGGACGGCGGGGTGCGTATCGGCCGCGATGGATGCGGCTCGCAGGCGAGTCGCGTGCCGCGCGGCCAGCAATCTCAGCCGGGAAGGAGACCGATGTCGAGATAGATCTCGGCCAGGGGTAACGCGATGCCCAGCTCCGGCAGTCCGACCTCGTCGCTTGCCTGCTCGAAGAGCCGCGGCGTCCAGACCTCCCCCGCCTTCCGGTAATGCAGTACCGCGACCTCGGTTGAGTCGATCAGTAGGTAGTCGGTGAGCGACTCGATGGTCTGGTACTGCATGAACTTGGTGCCCTTATCGTCCCTGGCGCTGCTTGGCGACAGGACCTCGACGATGAGCGCCGGGTTCAGCAGTGCGCGCAGGCCGTTGATGGTGGTGAAGCTGGGATCGCAGGCCACCGAGACATCGGGATACAGGTAGGGACTTCCGGCATGGACCTTGACGCGCTGATCGCTTGGGAAGGTCCGACATCTGGAGCCGCGCAGCCGCGTGCGCAGCTCGGCACCGACATTGAGACAGATGATGTTGTGCTCCGGCTGGGTGCCGCTCATGCAGTAGACATCGCCGTTGCGCCACTCCCAACGCTCGCGCGCGGTCTCGGAATCCAAGGCGAAATAGTCCTCGAGCGGGACGAAGCGATCTTTCAGGACGGTGGCCATGGGTCTGCTTTCGATCTGCTTTTCGATCGATGGGATTATAGGTCCGCGGATTCGCGGGAGGGGGTATGGGAGGTCACGCGCGAGGCACCGAGCAGCGCCTTTGCCGGCCGGTATGCGAGCGGCGGCTGCTCGGCGGGGTCGCAATGGCGGCAGACAAGGACGGTGGTTTGCGGCTGCAGAAGGTCAGCGATCGGATCTATGCGATCCTGGGGCGGAGCGTCTTCGATGCGCGGGTACGCATCGAGCGGAATCCCGGCTACTGTCGGGCATCTGGCGCGCCAGGCTCGTCACTACCCTCACTCAGCCAGTTCTCGACAACAAGCCCTGGCACGCGGCTACACTCGTCCTCGTTGGCGGTGACCAGGATCAGCCCGTGTGCGATGGCATGGGCGGCAATCGGCAGATGCACGAGATCTGAGACGATGTTCGTGTCGAGCAGGTACGCGGGCTTCGGCATGGGGGGAGCCGCTAGAGATCGATCGGCTCCGGCGCCGGGTCCTGGATGTCCGGGAAGGTTTCGTCGATGGGGTCGAGGGTCGCCAGCACCGCGAGCAGTCTCGGCGGCGGCACCGGCTCGATGACGAGGCGGTCGCCGTCCTGATAGATCGGCGCTTCCTTGCCGGGCAGCTCGAAGTCCCGCGGGATGCGAATCGCTTGATTGCTGCCATTGGTGAAGAGGGTGGCGCGGCGGGGTGCGTTCATGGGTGCCGATCGACTGGGCATAGGTTAGCACAGGGCACAGCACGCAAGGCGATGCGCGGACCTCGGATCGACGATGCCGGCCGTTGTCAGCCTTCCCCTTCACCAGTCGGCGCGACCCGGCGGCGATCCTTCACGATACGGATCGCTCCGGCTACGCCGCCCGCAGCGGCGTCTCCCCGGCTGGCCTGCTGCCGGGCGCTCCCGACGCCTCCACCCGCCTGTCCCACACCCCGATCAGCGTATAGAGCACCGGCACCAGATAGAGCGCGACGAGCACCGCCGCCAGCAGCCCGCCGATAGCCGCCGA